>NZ_JAEHBX010000269.1:0-371 GCF_016483395.1 Bacillus cereus group sp. N21 | reverse complement strand
GAAAATCGACGTTTCACATGTCGATGATCTTGCTCGATGATATTATTGAGGTACTTTATTGTACGATGAAAGGTATTTTTGTAAAGACCTATCTCCTTTAATTTTTTGAATGCGGAAGCTAAATAAGGAGCCTTATCTGTCGTCAGAACCGTTGGTTCTCCAAAAGTTCGAGCGAGTCTTTTCATAAAAGCATATGCTGCTTGTTTGTCTCGTTTTTGACGAAGTTGAATATCAAGTGTTTGTCCCTCTTTATCAATTGCTCGATATAAATAACACCACTTTCCTTTAATTTTGATATAGGTTTCATCCAAACGCCAAGATAACAATGTGTTTTTGTTTTTCTTCTTCCAAATTTGATAGATAAGATTTCC
>NZ_JAEHBX010000268.1:0-374 GCF_016483395.1 Bacillus cereus group sp. N21 | reverse complement strand
ATGTTGAAGATGAAATATGTTGCCTTTTCCGATTTCTAACTCGTTTGAATTCAATGTAATAGGGATATTCCTAAAGATATGCCATGGAAAATACAAGTGTACAAAAGTTTCTCTAAAATATATACCCGATTGACAAATTAATACGCCATCCGATCCTTTACTCAAATTACCAAGGATAGAGGTATCTAAAAAAGCAATGATTTCTTCTTCTTTTGAAACAATATATCGTACCAAAATTTCCTTTAGCTTTTTGTCTGAAATATGAGTGTCTACAAATAATCCATTATCAGGTTCTAGTAATTCATCGTACGTCTCAAACAAAGAGCAGATTGATTTTATCTCGTCAATTTTTATAACTGGATGTATATCATTTT
>NZ_JAEHBX010000267.1:0-375 GCF_016483395.1 Bacillus cereus group sp. N21 | reverse complement strand
CCCTACTTCTTCAGGCATCATCATCATTAACTCTTCTTGTAATTTTTGCCCTTTTTGAAGAAGTGGGAATACACCTTTCATCGCTTAACGTAAGAACGTACCTGGTACGATTAAGCGGTTGATTTCGTTCGTGCCTTCGAAAATACGGTTAATACGAGAATGGGGGTACATTCTTTCAATCTCATTCTCTGCCATTAATCGGTATCCCCCAAGAAGATGCACGCCTTCATCTTCTACATAGTCTAATACTTCAGAACCGTATTATTTATTCTTCGAGCTCTCATTTGCATATTCTGCAATAGTAGCTGCTACAGCCTTAGGATCTTTTTCTTGCGCTTCTGTTTCTGTGCTGATATGGCTTTCACATACACCTAC
>NZ_JAEHBX010000266.1:0-379 GCF_016483395.1 Bacillus cereus group sp. N21 | reverse complement strand
AAATCACTAAACGCTTAGTAGCAATGGCTGAACAACAACTTGGTGGTGGATTTACTCGTTAACTTAACCCCAAAATAGAAAAGATTAGGGCAAGCTATATTGTTGATTATTGGAAACATAGTAGATTACAGTAGTTAACAAATACATCTTTCCATGTTGTCTGTATTTAATTTATAAATAAACTCTCATAATGAATGCATTTATACTCAAAGATTGTTGAGAATTTCAAATAATAATCTTTGAGTATTTTATTTGAAAGTTTCTTTTCTAGATTACAAACACATATCTTATGGGGAAGGTGTTTTCCCATGAATGTTAAAAAGGCTTTTATAGGAACAAATATACTTAAAAATTTATTTTCAATACTGAAAAGCATATT
>NZ_JAEHBX010000265.1:0-380 GCF_016483395.1 Bacillus cereus group sp. N21 | reverse complement strand
AAGTACGCACGTACACGGTACAACCCAGGGAGATTGTCTGTGATTTTGAATGACTTAGTTACCTGGTTGTAAAAAACACCACTCGTAAGATCAGTAGCTGTCCAGGAACCATTCACATTCCTTTCTAAAGCTGCTGTATATTGCCAATTTACATCACCATATGCATCTGTCAAAGTGATATCAACGGTTGTTGCATTAGGTCCATATTTGTTTGCATCTGTAAATAAAGACGTCCTTTGATTCGGTTTTCCAATTCCATTATCATTTCCCGGCATAAAAACACTCTCCTTCAATTTTTTATTAAGGCAGCATAATTCATTGTTATAACTTAAGGGGATATTTATTTAATCAGTTTTTTCAATAAATTCTCTCCTTACTTT
>NZ_JAEHBX010000264.1:0-383 GCF_016483395.1 Bacillus cereus group sp. N21 | reverse complement strand
AAAGATGGACACACATTGGATATTCAACTTCGTAAAAAACGGGATCATCAGGCTGCCTATGCCTTCATGAAAAGATTAGTAAAATATTTTGGAGAACCGACGGTTCTCACTACAGACAAAGCGCCAGCATTACTTTGCGCATTTAACAAATTAAGAAAACAAGGATTTTATCAAACTACAATCCATTGTACAATCAAACATTTAAACAATCTTATTGAACAGGATCATAGGCATGTAAAGAGACGTTTTGTCAAATCCGCAGGATTTCAAAATCTTCATCATGCTTCACGTACGATAAAAGGTATTGAGACCATTCATGCCCTATATAAACAAAGGCGAAGTCTTCAAAGAGACTCCGCCTTTTCAACGTACAATGAACTTCA
>NZ_JAEHBX010000263.1:0-385 GCF_016483395.1 Bacillus cereus group sp. N21 | reverse complement strand
CACTTCACATTTAATAATTTGATGAAACAGGGACAACTAAATCCAATTAATAAGGATACATGGCGTTTAGATGGAAGCTTTTTATTTAAAAAAGAAGAAATAGAGAAATTAAAAGAAGAACTTGAAGTAGAAGGAATTACTTTATATCAAGCAAGTAAAGAGTACCATATCAGTATGTATCAACTTGAAAAATGGATAGAAGAGGGCGAGATAACTTGTACTATACAGGAGCATCGTAATCGCAAAACAAAATTTGTGAAAGAAGATGATATTCGTAAATTGGTACAACAAATAGAGCGGAAAAATAAGATCTATACATACTCACAAAAGCATAATGTAGTATTATTACAAAGGTTTATGAAAGGGAATACGTTAGCACGTATTA
>NZ_JAEHBX010000262.1:0-387 GCF_016483395.1 Bacillus cereus group sp. N21 | reverse complement strand
ATGCAAACAGGCTGGCAGCAAGTTAATGGTATTTGGTATTATTTTAATTCTTCTGGAGCTATGCAAACAGGCTGGCAACAAATTAATGGGAAATGGTACTATTTTAACTCAGATGGGTCATGGGATAGTTCGAAATAATAGATTTTCATGTAATTATTTTGGGGAAATAAAAATCAATACACGCTCGTATATTTATAATTAATGAAAAAGCTCTTCAGAATGCTAAAATGAAGAGCTTTTTCACTAAATTTACATCAATATTTACTTAATAATTTCTATTATGGTTTGTGAAGTTACATAATGAATCCGATTCTGTTGCAAAGTTTCCGAAGACATAAAGAGATGGGGAATATTGCGGACCAGTTTTATGAAACTATTAATAATTCA
>NZ_JAEHBX010000261.1:0-387 GCF_016483395.1 Bacillus cereus group sp. N21 | reverse complement strand
TTCCCGTCCTTCGTTACATTCGCCCAAGCAAAATGTTCGAGATTGCAATCCACACCAATCGCGCCATCTGATGTACTATAATTCGTGTGAGGGTTTTCTGGCACATCGACTAAACATTTCACAATGTAATACTCCCCATGATCTTCCAGAGACCATGCAATCGATTTACCATGCTTTTTCTTATTCTTACACTGTAATTGGGTTGTGATTACTTTCTCAATGACTTCTTGTCCATGCGGGAACGTAACAGCTGGAAACATAAGTGTTTTTTCGGAACTTGTCGTCATCCATAATCCCTTTGTCTCAGGCGCATACTGAAACACAAAATTCCCATGTTTGGCATCTTTACGGCCAGATAGAATGAGTTGTTTATTTCGAGCACAGGAA
>NZ_JAEHBX010000260.1:0-391 GCF_016483395.1 Bacillus cereus group sp. N21 | reverse complement strand
CAGCTCCTCTCAAATTTCCTACGCCCACGACGGATAGGGACCGAACTGTCTCACGACGTTCTGAACCCAGCTCGCGTACCGCTTTAATGGGCGAACAGCCCAACCCTTGGGACCGACTACAGCCCCAGGATGCGATGAGCCGACATCGAGGTGCCAAACCTCCCCGTCGATGTGGACTCTTGGGGGAGATAAGCCTGTTATCCCCGGGGTAGCTTTTATCCGTTGAGCGATGGCCCTTCCATGCGGAACCACCGGATCACTAAGCCCGACTTTCGTCCCTGCTCGACTTGTAGGTCTCGCAGTCAAGCTCCCTTATGCCTTTGCACTCTACGAATGATTTCCAACCATTCTGAGGGAACCTTTGGGCGCCTCCGTTACACTTTAGGAGGCG
>NZ_JAEHBX010000026.1:0-69143 GCF_016483395.1 Bacillus cereus group sp. N21 | reverse complement strand
TTTTTACAACTTGTATCTTTAATTCATCTGAATAAGTTTGAAATTTATCCCCTTTTTTAACCATAATAAAATCCCCTTAAGGTAGACAGTGTAACATCCATGTTTATTCATGGTCTTTTTACACTGTCTACCTTAAGGGGATAATATCATGTCCAGTAAAACAAGTTGTCCTTTTTTCACCATATGTATAGCTTCTATTCCAGAAATAATGGATGTAGCTGTGCGAAAGGATTTCAATCCTAACATCGAACGAACCCGCTTTTTAATAAACCGATAATCTTGTTCCACTATGTTATTGAGATATTTCACTTGCCCATAATTTGCTTAAGTAATAGCAAATAGATCAAATCGAAAGTGGTAGCGCGGGTGCTTATGCTTGCGCTACCACTTTTCAGATTAACCATGATTTTAGCTACAAGGGAGCTGTCTCATCCGTGAACTAGCCTACTTTTCGGACAGCCTCTTTTTGTGCGCTATTTTTTCGTACTAGCCAAATACATTAGCATGTGGAATTTTTCGTCTATTACATGATAATCAAAATAAGGTCCTGGATCTGTACAGTAACCGATATTTTCACTTTGCGTGATTTGAAATCCGTTGACTGATAAATTTTCTTCTAAGTATTTTGGATATAAAATATGCTCGTGGGAATTTGGATATAAGGCTGAAATATTTTTTAAGGATTTGGCCGAGCTATCATAATAGGAGTACCCGCCGACAATTGTTGAACTGCTATGGAAATAGTTTTTTAGAACATGAATTGGAAACTGCGGATTGAGCAGTGAAAAATCAGTTGCTGTAAAACTATCCACAAAAATATCGATGCTAAGCGGTTTCAATGGCAGATTCAAATCAGAATTCAAAATATAAAGGACGTTTGGCTTCAGATTCATACGCTCAATTCTCTTTCTAACCTTCTTGAGCATCGCAAGCGAATAGCCACTGAATACATAGGATGCGCTCGTTTCAAGAACATCGATATATTTGGGTAGTGACACAAAAGCGTCAACGTTTGTTTCCACGATTAATTTGTTTTTCAAATCTACATTTTGTAGAACTTTTTGAAACCAAAAATTACTTTTTTCAAATAAGTTAATCATTTTGGGATTGATCTCTTTAATCGTTTCTTTATCGTAAAAATAAGATGGATAAGGAGACGTCTCGTACAAGTTCGCAGTAATGATAATACCTTCCTCGATAGCTGCCTCGTATCCACAAGTACAAGTTAAACTCCCCGTTTGAATGTAGACTTTTTTAATCGTTACATCTTTCATTTCAAGTGGAATGTGGCACTTCGGACAATAGAGCAGATTTACAAAGGAAAGTGGGATCCCTGTAAGGTTCTCTTCTTTGGATGAAGGCGAGCTGGTTTGAACCGCTTTTTCAATCAATTGGATAGCTTTTGATATGTCTTCTTTTTTCTTGGTCAGCTGGTTCTTTTTATCAATGAGCAAGTTGTTGTAGTAGTCGATATCCTCATGGTCCGAGAAGTTTGTGACACGCTGATACGATAAAATTTGTTGAATTTCTAGCAGTGAAAAATGAAGTTTTTTCAGCTCAGTAATAAAAGCCATGTCATCGAGACACAATTGGTTCATTTGATACTGGGTGTTTTTTTTGTCTGGTATTAATAATCCCAGTTCAATGTAATAACGAACGGTATCAGTTGTAACATGAAAAAGCTTTGCAAATGTACCAATTTTCATAGATGCCCCCCAACGAAAAAAGTGGAGTTACTCCACTTTTTTCACAAAAATGAATTCAAAAAACTCTCAAATGGCTATTGACTTGGAGGAAACTCCAAGTCATATGATAGACTCAATAAGTTTGAATATTTTGAATAATTTTTTGACTGTATTGTAACATACATGTCACAAAAGGAGAAGAATTAGCTATGGATAAGATGGATCGAATGGATACTCTCTCACTGTGGACAGCGACTGCAAACAGCTATGAAAAAGGGAAATTTCTTGAAGGAAATGAAGAGGCGGATGTTGTCATTATTGGCGCAGGTTTCACAGGTCTTTCTTCTGCATATCATTTGCAAAAATTAGGGAAGAGTGTCATTGTCCTTGAGCAAGAAACGATCGGATATGGCGCAAGCGGTCGTAACGGCGGGATGGTATTGCCAGGCTATAAGCCAACGATGCAGGAGCTTGCCAAAAAGTATGGTGCCGACGAGGCGAGACAGCTTAACGATCTCTCCCTATTTAGTGTTGAACTGGTTAAAAACATTATCGACGAGCATCAAATCAACTGTAACTTTAGAAAGACAGGTCACATTGTGGCGGCTTACAAAGCCAAGCATTTTGAAGGATTGAAACATGAAAGCGAATACTTAAACGAAAATTTCGGGTATGAATCAAGCGTGCTTGATCGAAGTCAGTTGCATCAAGAGATCGATTCTCCACATTATTATGGCTGTTTAGTCGACAACTCGAGTTACTCGTTCCAGCCACTGAACTATGCAATTGGTTTGGGAGAAGCAGCTAAATCGATCGGTGCAAAAATCTTTGAGCATTCGAAAGCACTATCTATTGAGTACGGTCGAAACAGTGTGAAAGTTGTAACAGAAAAAGGTGCTGTTACTGCGAAAGACATTATTGTGGCTACAGATGGTTACTCTGGAAAAATCATGAATGAACTGAACAAAGGCGTACTGCCAATTTCGGCACGTATTATTGCTACTGAACGGCTTCCAGAATCACTGGTGAGTACCGTCATTCCTAAAGATCGCATGGTTTTTGATACAAGCAGTTTCCTTTACTATTTCCGACGTACACCAGATAATCGGATCGTATTTGGCGGTGGTGATGTTCGTCCAAACTTAGGCGATGCTGTTTATCAAAGTGTTTACGATGCCATGGTTAAAATAATGCCAAAACTAGCAGGAAGCAAGATTGATTTCCGTTGGGGTGGATTTATCGGGGTTACAATTGATACGTTCCCGGTTATCGGCAGATCCAAAGAAGGCGCATATTTCGCAACGGGTTATACGGGACACGGTGCGTCTCTCTCGACATTGTTTGGTAAGTTATTGGCACAATGGATCGTTACGGGGAGTGCAGGTGGATATCGATTTGAAAAGGAACGCCTCAAATCATTCCCGTTCTATAATCAGAAAACGATGCTGGTCAATCTAGCACATATTGGTTTCAAACTGTTAGATATTATTGCATAAAGGAGAGTTGTTTATGAAAATTAACATGTTCATTGACGGGAAATGGATAGAAGCGTTATCCAGTGCTAGACGAAACATTATCAATCCTGCAACCGGAGAGGTGATCGCAACGTCTGCTTATGGATCAGCAGACGATGCGAAGATAGCAATCAAGGCGGCTCGTAAAGCGTTTGACAGCGGAATCTGGTCGGATTTATCAGCTGATGAAAGAGCTGACTATCTCTATAAGATTGCAGACCGTCTTGAAGAGAAGGCAGCTGAAATTGCACGCTTGGAAACTGCAAATAACGGTAAGATTATTCGCGCAACCACTTATATGGATATTCCGGTATCGATTCAATGCTTCCGCTATTATGCTGACTTGATCAAAGGCATGAAAAAGGAATCTTACACTCGTGCTGATTCTTCGGAAACAATTATTATTCATGAACCGATTGGTGTTTGTGGACTTATTGTACCTTGGAACTTCCCGCTTATGTTAGCTGTTTGGCAAATTGCTCCTGCACTCGCCGCAGGGAATACAATTGTACTTAAGCCTGCTGATGTCACTCCCGTAAGCGCATTCAAACTTTTTGAAATTATCGAAGAGATTGGACTTCCGGACGGAGTGGCAAACTTGGTATTGGGACCTGGATCAAAGGTTGGGAATGAGCTTGCCGAGAGCCATGATGTTGACAAGATCGCCTTTACCGGTGGAACAAAAACAGGTCAAAGCATTATGCGCACAGCTGCGCGCAATATGAAAAAAATCACACTTGAACTGGGTGGTAAATCTCCACTTATTGTGTTCGACGATGTGGATTTTGAAACTGCAGTCGAGAATGCGATGTTTGGTATTTTCCACAATGCTGGGCAAGTTTGTTCAGCTGCATCTCGTTTGCTTGTACAAGAGACCATTTACGATAAGTTTGTTGAAAGATTGGCCGAGCGTGCAAGCAAAATTGTAGTTGGCAACGGGGAAAGTGAGAACATTGAAATGGGAGCCCTCACAAACGAGCCTCATATGAATGAAGTTTTACATTACATCAAGAGCGGAATCGAAGAAGGTGCAAAATTAGTTTGTGGTGGTAAGCGCTTAACAGAAAATGGGCTTGATCGAGGATTTTTTATTGCGCCAACGATCTTTGCTGATGTAAATGCGAATATGCGTATTGTTAAGGAAGAGATTTTTGGTCCAGTCCTTGTTGTACAGAAATTTAAAGATGAGGAAGATGCCATCCAAAAAGCGAATGATTCCATTTATGGATTAGCCGGTGCTGTATTTACTGAAGATATGGATCGAGCAAAACGTGTCATTAGTAAATTGCGTGCGGGAATTACTTGGATTAATAGTTATCATCTCGCTTATGTTGAAGGTCCTTGGGGAGGGTATAAGCAAAGTGGAATCGGCAGAGCGTTAGGTGCTGTTGGGCTGGAGCACTTTATGGAAACGAAGCAAATCAATATCCACCAGCATGCACAGCCTGTAGGTTGGTATGCGAATTAATTGAGCTTAACTTGCTATATAAATTATTTATAAGGGGACATGCTCATGAAAATAGTAGACAACCGTCCGTCATCGAAGATAAAGCAACTAGAAGTAATGAATAAGCCGGCGTATGATTCAGTGCTGGGAACCAAAAGTATTCCGTTACTATATTTACGGTTTGCTTTGGCAGGAATTATGGCTAACGTGATTCTAGGAGTTGTAGCGGTTGTCGATGGGTATTTCGTCAGTGGCTTTCAGGAGCTGGAAATCGAAGGGATCGGAATTGGATTTACGGTCATGGTTATTACCCGTATGCTTGGCGTTCTTTTGGGTGTGGGAGCCGGAGCGGTCATTTCACTTCGACTTGGAAAAGGGAAGGTCGAAGAAGCTAGAGGTATTATGGGACAAACTTTATGGTTTACTCTTTTCCTCTCCATTTTGTTAGCTGTACTTGGAGTGGTCTTTGAAAATAATATTATGACCTTATTCGGAGCAAGTGATGAAGCGCTTCCATATGCGGTACAATATAGCCGTCTGCTATGGATTTCATTGCCATTAACGATATTGGCCGTTGTATTAAGTATTTTAACCAATATCGATGAAAAACCTGTATTATCAATGAACAGTTGGTTAGTTGCAGCAGTTGTTGCTGGGATTACAGAATGGATTATGGTAACGAAGTATGACATGGGGATGATTGGTTCGTCATGGGCCAATACGATTTCGCAATCGATCCCTGTTTTCCTAATCTGTTATTTCTGGTTTGGTAAAACAAAACTTAAGCCAAAAATGAAAGATATGATGATTAATCTCAAGACGATCGGTGAAGTGGCTTGGACGGGCTTTGCATCTTTCTCGAGTCAGTTCATGATGTTTATTGCAATTATTTTCTTCAACAACTTACTGCAAAGCTACGGTAGTGGTCTGCACGTTGCCGCTTACACGATTCAAAACGGTTACATTACAAATCTGCTCGCCTTAGCAGCGCTCGGTGGGATGACAGGACTTCAACCGATCATTAGTTATAATTACGGTGCGGGCAACCTTGATCGTGTTAAACAAGCAATTAAGATGGGACTCATTTTTACGGTTGCCTTCTTTGTGATTGTGACAGCCATACTAACCATTTTTGCAGATCCAATTGTGTCATTTTTTTCCGGTGGTAATCCTGAATTGCAGAAACTGGGCATTTGGACGACAGTTGTATTCAATTCTTTGTTTACGCTTAATGCAGTCAGCCTGCTTATCTCCGGTTATTTCGAATCACAAGAGAGAAACTGGTCCGCAACGTTTATTAGTGTTAGCAAAATACTGTTGTTCATGTTACCGTTTCTATTTATTTTCCCGAAATTCTGGGGTGTAGAAGGTATATGGTACGCAGCTCCTGCTGCAGAAATTCCAGGCGTTCTCATTGCCATATACTTTATGAAAAAAGAGCTCAAACGTTTAAAAGATACAAATGTTAAGACAGTACGTTTATAGAACCTATTCCTTCAAAATTACCAATAAGAAAGAGAGAGGATCATCATGTTTTTTGCGAAAAAACTTACAGCAGAAGAAGCACAACAACTAGGTGTTGACACGTGGGAACCATGGGTAGGCGAACCAGATAAAGGAACGTGGCATCTAGAAGAACAGGAAGTTTTCTATGTGACAGACGGTGAAGTGTTTATTACTGTTGATGGAAAAAAGTATCATATTACAAAGGACTGGGTCGTTTCCTTGGCTAAGGACCTTGTCTGTGAATGGGATTGTCCAGTATTTTTGAAAAAGAATTATAAAATGAACCATGAGATCAATCTGAAATAATGTGAAATGGGAAGTGGGAAAATGCTAAGCAGATGACTGCTCCTGCGTATTTAATGGATAAGAAATTCAGAATAGTAAAGCGAAATGGAGATAAAGCCTAATGAACCAAAAAGCCGATATTGTTCTCTCAAGTAATGTTGACGAAATGTAGTGAAATTTATGCAAATAAGTTTACATACCGTCATATGAATGCGCTTTCTTTTACGGATGCAATAAATACATAGGACGGTTATCTTAAAATAGGAGGTTTCACTATGGTAGTAACGAAAAATGTACAAACGTTGAAAAATTATATTGGCGGACAATGGATCGAATCCACAAGTAAACAGGTTGAAGATGTACCAAATCCAGCAACAGGAGAAATCATTGCTCGTGTGCCGCTTTCGACTAAAGAAGACTTAGATAGAGCTGTAGCAACTGCTAAAGAAGCATTCAAAACATGGAGAAGGCTCGCTGTGCCTCGGCGTGCTCGTATTCTATTTCGCTATCAACAGCTATTGATTGAAAACTGGGAAGAGTTAGCTAAACTCGTTACCCTGGAAAACGGAAAAAGTTATAAAGGAGCTTACGGCTCGTTATTGAAAGAGTGATGTAAAATCATAAAAAGATAGAATGGAGTTGGTGATTGTGCAAACGACAGAACAAACACAAAATTTGCAAAAAGCAGATGAAAAGTACCTTTGGCATGCAATGAGAGGAGCAGCCCCTAGTCCAACGAATTTAATTATCACAAAAGCAGAAGGGGCATGGGTGACGGATATTGATGGAAACCGTTATTTAGACGGTATGTCCGGTCTTTGGTGCGTGAATGTTGGGTATGGTCGAAAAGAGCTTGCAAGAGCGGCTTTTGAACAGCTTGAAGAAATGCCGTACTTCCCTCTGACACAAAGTCATGTTCCTGCCATTAAATTAGCAGAAAAATTGAATGAATGGCTTGGTGACGAATACGTCATTTTCTTTTCTAACAGTGGATCGGAAGCGAATGAAACAGCGTTTAAAATTGCTCGTCAATATCATCAGCAAAAAGGTGATCATGGACGCTATAAGTTTATTTCACGCTATCGCGCTTACCACGGTAATTCAATGGGGGCTCTTGCAGCAACAGGGCAAGCACAACGAAAGTACAAATATGAACCATTGGGGCAAGGATTTCTGCATGTAGCACCGCCTGATACGTATCGCAATCCAGATGATGTTCATACACTGGCAAGTGCTGATGAAATCGATCGTGTCATGACATGGGAGTTAAGCCAAACAGTAGCCGGCGTGATTATGGAGCCAATTATTACCGGGGGCGGAATTTTAATGCCTCCTGATGGATATATGGCAAAAGTAAAAGAAATTTGCGAGAAGCACGGTGCGTTGCTCATTTGTGATGAAGTTATATGTGGATTTGGCCGGACAGGGAAGCCGTTTGGATTTATGAACTATGGCGTCAAACCAGATATCATTACAATGGCAAAAGGTATTACAAGTGCGTATCTTCCTTTGTCAGCAACAGCAGTCAGACGAGAGGTTTATGAGGCATACATAGGCAGTGAAGATTATGATCGCTTCCGCCATGTGAATACGTTCGGAGGAAATCCTGCTGCTTGCGCCTTGGCTTTGAAGAATTTAGAAATTATGGAGAATGAGAAACTCATTGAACGTTCCAAAGAATTGGGTGAACGACTGTTATATGAACTAGAGGATGTAAAAGAGCATCCAAACGTAGGAGATGTTCGCGGAAAAGGCCTTCTTTTAGGTATTGAACTAGTGGAAGATAAGCAAATAAAAGAACCGGCTGCCATTGAAAAGGTGAACAAAGTCATCAATGCTTGTAAAGAAAAAGGTCTAATTATTGGTAAAAATGGTGATACTGTTGCAGGTTACAATAATATTTTGCAGCTTGCTCCTCCATTAAGCATCACAGAAGAAGACTTTACTTTTATTGTTAAAACAATTAAAGAATGTTTATCTCAACTTTAACTAATTATTGATAAATCTTGTTAAAAAGCGGAATAGCATATCGAGAGATATAGCTTTAAATACTGAACGAATCACTCTAAAAGAGTAATTCCGAAAGGGCTGAGTTTATGAAAGCTGATGTTGTATTGATAAATGGAGAAGTTATTACAGTAGACCAAAAGAATACAGTAGTCGAAGCTGTAGCAATAAAAGATAATCGTATCGTAGTTGTTGGTTCAAATCAGGAGGTTAAGAGTTTTATAGGAGAAAAAACGGATGTAATTGACCTGCAAGGAAAAACGCTTCTTCCTGGATTCATTGATTCTCATATTCACCTCATTTCTCATGGGGTGAATCAGTTGGCGGTAAGTTGTAAAGCTGAACATATTGATTCTATCGAGGCTTTGTTAGATGACCTGAAAGAGAAAGCCTTAGAAACGCCTAAAGGTGAATGGATACGTGCTTGGGGCTTTAATGAAACCGCTGTGAAGGAAAAGCGTTATCCAACAATCGCTGAGCTGGATGAAATTTCAGTTGAACACCCGATTATTGTATCCCGTACTTGCAGCCATATAAGTGTGGTGAACAGCAAAGCATTAGAAATTGCGCAAATTAACGAGAACACACCGGATTCTAATGGGGGAGTTATTGAAAAGAATCAGGCAGGAAGGCTTACAGGAAAGTTAATTGAAGCAGCAAATATGGGGATGAGCGAGGTTGCAAGTTATACAGAAAGTGAACTGATGAAGGCTGTGAAAATTGCATCAGATCATTTCGTTGCAGCGGGCATAACAAGTATACATGAGGCAGGTGGATATGGCCCTGAGAGTTACCGTTTACTACAACAAGCTGTGAAGAGTAAGGATATTCGTGTCCGAATATATGCAATGATATGTCAGTTAAATAACTCCCATGAATTTGTTAATAAAATGGTCGAAGCTGGTGTGGTAACTGGTACCGGAGATGAGAGATTCAAAGTTGGACCAGCTAAATTGTTTACAGATGGAAGTAGCACCGGGCCTACAATTGCAACCCGTGAGTCGTACTCCAGTGACTCTAACAATTATGGCATTCTTTATTATAGTGAGGAAGAAATCTACCAGGTTTTAGGTGAAGCACATAAAAAAGGCTATCAAATCACTGTACATGCACAAGGTGATAAAGCCATTGAAATGTATTTAAATTGTGTAGAAAAGGCGTTGGAGGAATCACCAAGAAAAAACCACCGTCATCGGATTGAGCACGCGGGAATTTCTTCACCAGATTTACAAGAGAGAATGAAAAAACTCGAGGTGGTTCCTATTCCAAATCCTCCATTTCCATATGAATTCGGAGAGATATATGTCCAACACTATGGTAATCGTGTTAATCACATGTACGCTGTTCGTGATTTTATTGATCGTGGCATCATGGCAGCAGGTGGATCGGACGCGCCAGTTACTGACTATAATCCTTTATTAGGAATTCATGTTGCTGTCAATAGAAAAAGCCAGTCTGGAATGGAGTTTGGTGCTAATCAATCTATAAGCGTAATGGAAGCTATTAAACTATACACCTGGAATGGCGCTTATGCGAGTTTTGAAGAAGAGATAAAAGGAAGCATAGAGGTTGGAAAGTTGGCGGATTTAGTTATATTAAATGACAGCATTTTAAGTGTCAACCCAAACCAAATTAAAGATTTAAAAGTAGAAACAACTATTATTGATGGTGAAATTATCTATCAAGAAGAACAATCAGTGAAAATTTAATATAGCATAGTTCACTATATCATAGTTTGCATACCACGTAACCCTTGTAATGTTACGTGGTGTTTGTTGGAACTGTAGATGCAGGATTAGGATTTACAATCGATGAAAAGGTAACTGTTAATGGATCACCACAGTACAAAGTACAAAATAGCAAGGGCAAAACATACTATGTAACTGCAAGTGAAGCTTATGTATATGTGAAGTAAGAGTTGCAAAGGAGCATCCCCTTAAATAATAATTTTTAATTTAAATCAACAATAGAGACCTCAAATGTGAGGTCTCTATTGTTGGTTATTCTCCATCTGTACTTTCTCTTCACTTACTCCAGGCCAGGTAACATGGTTCATTGAAATATACAATCCTAAAGAAGACTTGTTCCTCAAAAAGTTCTTTTCTTGCCCTCAGAATCTAGCAAAATAGACTAAATCAATTCTTATAAATTGCGATAAATTCACTAGGAATCTTATCTGCTAACCAAACTTTTTCATTTCCTAAATAGAACTTAATATTTTTCTCTCGATCTTTTCCGATATCTACCATCGAAATAATGGGATGATTGTCTTTCCTTTTTCCTACTAAGGTTGCAGTTTCAACATCTTCAGAAAGATGAACATACTGTCGAGACATAGGAGATAAGCCATTCGATTCAATAGAATTTATAAATCGAGAAGAAGTTCCATGATAAAGGTATCTGGGTGGTATAGCTTCTTCTTTTACTATTTTCATGGGAATAGAGTGTCCATAGTCCATACATCGCACGGATTTTATTTCCTTTTATCTCATGTCTCTTTTTTTTCGATTTTTCTATCATCATTTTCAAGTCATCTAAATTTACATTTTTCCATACATTTGACTGACGAAGAGCATTTAGTAATTGGTCTATAGAGACCCATCCATTCTTGTCTAACTCTAATTCATATTCCCACGGCGCATGACGCAAAGCATATGAAATTTCTTTACTTAAATTTGTATAGAATTTTTCTTCACTCAATTTCTTCACTCCGATTATAAGAAATCATCTCGTTTACAGCACATTCAACCCACTTCCAAAAGTCATCGAATTCTTTTCTTTGTTCAAAACCTTCAGAAGCAAAATCATGAATAAGTTGAACTTTACTTCCTTTGCCAATTTCAAAACATGCAGTATCATCATTATCAACTCTTTTAGCAAAAGGAATCAACTTACGATTAGGATATCTTTTCTTCATACCATAGTATATGTTAGTAGCCTGTTCTGATTCCATTAAAAACCATATATCAAAATTAACTAAATCTAATTCAACTAATCTTTCATAAGATTCAGGGTATTTATAAATAGATTCATCCATATGAAAATTTTTCATAGTTACCACCATTTCTTTCTACTTCATTTTTTCTAGGTCATACGATCCCATTGGATTATTATTTCTAAAACTTGCTTTTTGTTTTTGTATTCTTAAATCTAAAGATTCTCCCCATGTCTTAGGCACACCTTTAGGAGTTGTAAATCTACCAACCATATCTGCTGGAAGAGGGTCGCTATAATTTCTAATAGTTGCTTGAACTTCTATTCCAGCCTCTCTAGATGCAGCAACCCTTGTATTATCAATAGTCGTAAGATTGCCATCTGGCATTCTAATAAAATCAATTGGATCACCTTTCCAGCCATTCGATTTCATACTAGCAATAATCTCTTCTGAACCATTTACAGAAGTTTGACTAAATCTAATTTCTGAAGGATTAACATTCCTAACATTACTATTAAGTCCGATGGCTTTCTTACTAGTATTATCCATTCCCTTAGTAGCATTTCCCTCTTTATCAAGTTTACCATTCTCTTTAACTTTATTAACACGCCCACCAGAAGACGGAGAAGACTGGATTTTTTGAAGAGTATCAATACTATTTTGAATTGTATTATATCAAATGAATCCATCATGTGTAATTTTGTTCTTTTCAAACGATTTCTGTAATTGGAGATTGGTGAATGCTGTCTTCCATAATTTCTTGAGAAGGAGAGGGGAGGGTGCTTTTGTATTAGACGAAGCACATGTGAAAGAAGAAGAGAAGGGAAAGTATAGGTATAATATTTCTCAATGTATCTAACGCGAAAACAGAAGTAGGATAGATTCTCTTGCTTTTATAATACTTTAAAAATCAGTTCACTTATAGAAAGGTGATGTAGGGGGAAGGAGATGAGAAACAATGGTGATTCATTTTAATTAGAATCAACAAAAGAGACCTCAAACGTGAGGTCTCTTTTGTTGATTATTCTTCATCTGCAACTTTCTCTTCACTTACTCCAAGCCAGGTAACATGGTTCATTGAAATATACAATCCTAAAGAAGACTTGTTCTTCAAAAAGTTCTTTTCTTGCCCTCAGAATTTAGCAAAATAGCTAGTCAAAAGATAATTGTAATCTATCAACTTGTAAATAAACATATTGCCCCTCTAAATATTTGTAGTCTTCAAGTAAATCACTAGTTATAAAGAAACCAACATCTAAAACATTATTTTCTAACATTTTTCCAAAAAGAATATAACTTCCATTAGCAATATTTTCTATTTTAAAAAATTTATCTTCTTTTTGCGTTTCTACTGTCAAAGCGTCATTCACAAATATATCTATCTCAGCTTCGTATTCTTTATTTACAACAACTTCTTGAGGTGAAGCATTAAAACCTGTTACTTTTTGATTATTTACTAAAAAGTCTATTTCTTCTTCAATAATTGAATCAATTCTACATATCAATATCTTATTTTTCATTTTTTGACCTCTATTCTACTGGATTGATAACAGGGATATTTTTACTATTATCCACCATTTTCCGAAAAAAGTTTTTCCGCTTTCTACATGGTATGTTGTAATTTCCCCTAAATTATTAGTTCCTACAAACTCAAATTTAGCATAACTTTAGCTTCTTGCTCTTTAAAGCCATTTCCTTTTCAATTTCAGCTTCACGAGATTTGTCATTATCGTGTTTAAAGTATAAGTCAGGTAATAAGTTTTTTAGGAACTGCAATTAATCTCGTACGTTTGTTATCTTCGTGGTCTTCTAATTCAAATATCGATTTACATTTCATTTAACTATAAAACTTTTTATAATTATAAAAAACCTTAAAAGGCTAAAAGCCGATCAAGGTCAAAGTTTAAATAGCGACTATTATTTATGTATTTCCCTTTCCCATACTCTCTTTCCATCAGCTAAAAATACTGCACTTGGTGGATCATCATAGAGGGAAATTTCAACCAATGAACCTTTCTCTTGTATTAACCAATTATATACAATGTCTTGGTTAGTAGTAGGATGGGATAAAATACTATTTACTTTAAATGCAGCTGCATCGTATTCTGTATAATTTATATCATCATCATCTAATCCATTGTCTGTTTCAAAAACTGTATCGAGTTCGCCAATTATCCTCAATCCACTTTTCCATTCTAGTATCATTTCACTATCTTCATATTTTATTAATGTTCCTATTAAAGAATCATATCCCATGTGCATCCTCTTTTCTTATATATTTTATGGTCTTGCTGGTACTATATGAGCACCGTCTTTTCCGTAATGAATCATTCCTCTAGTAGTCTCAAGGTATTGACCAGTATCGCGATCATAGTATTTCCCAATTGGTTTACCAAAGTCTACTCTTTCTTTTTTACCGTCTGGTAGTAGTTGACCTTTCCCGGCAAACTTATCAAGCAATTCTTGTGCTGTTTTATTATCACCATAGAAGATACTTTTGTTTTTTCCATTTGCAACCTCTTGTTTGTAGTTAGGTGCATTAGGAATATGTTTTTCTTGAGCCCCAGCTTTCACTTTTATTGGGTAACCATTTACTTCACGGTATGGACCTTTAGGTACAGAGTTTTTTCCATAAGAAGGTAATAGAAGAAATATAAAAAAGTGCTAGCAAGTTTGCAAACGAACTTGCTAACACCTATACGAAATAGATATAAAATATCGCTGATATGTCACTTGGTAAATTGATAATAATTAAATAGATAAAACGAATAAACATTCCTTAGAAAGCAAGACTTAGTATATTCTAATATAACTATGAAATACAATAAATTGCAAAGACTCTCTGCTCCACGATAAAAAGTCTTGCCAGAAGCGACAAGACTTTTAAATTTGTAAACTATAATTGTATACCAAATGTTGCGTACAATAGGTCTGCATATTGCTCTTTTGTAATCTCTTCTTTACTCTGTTTTCCTTGCTTTGTTACTGTAAAACGATCTTTTGTTAGAGTAGCATGCCCATCAGAAGTTAGTTTTACGGTGAGAGGTACTTTATTAAAAGGAGAGTCTGTATGTTCTACAATTGTTTTTTGTGCTTCATTTAATTTTCTTTCATCAACTGCCTCTATATAAAATGCGTAACCTAATGTCCAATCTTGAGAAGAATCCTGATTTAGAAATTCATTATTTTTTTTCATCTCTAAAATATAGTTTCCCTTTGTAGTTGTTTCTTTTCGAATGCGATAGTCCCCAGTAACGGAATGAACAATCTCACCGGTAAAAGGAACAGGTGAAAGTGGAAGGTTTGAACCGAAACCGACTTCAATTAAATAAAATTCAGTATTATGTTTTAAAACAGTTGCCACATGCCCTGAATCAACAGCTCAAGTATTAGAAGCGGCATGATAAACTGTTCCTGATACTAAGTGAACATCAAAACCGCAATCTTTAAGGAAGTAATACATCGTTGGATTTAATTCGTAACAAAGGCCACCGCGGTTATGAACTAAAATTTTTTCTTGAGGATTTTCTTTTGATATTTCTTTCACTGTTCCTTGAATAATATCCAAATTTTCAAATGGAACTGCTTGAGCCATTGCATGAAGGATTTCGTTTAAATCTTCAAATGAAATGGACTCTCTTTCTTGTATATTTAATCTGGAAAAGAATTGCTTTTGTAGTTCTGTCATGTGAATCGCTCCTTATCCATTTTACTTATATATAATTGTATCGAATGTTGAATAAGAAAACATCCCTAATACGTTGAATAAACAATCCATATATATACTTACGACTAAAGTATAATAAGAAGAATATTGTAAAGTATGGAACCTTTACTTCTGTCGTAACATATAGTATGATAATTTCAATAAATTAGATTTCAATGAACATAATTATAAATTAATGAGAGGTGCTTTTTGTGAGTGCGGTAGGTTCTAAATAGGAAAAAATTGAATGAAATAAATCTAATGAGAACAGGGGATTTGTATATACTTCTAACCCCTAACTTTGTCATGGATTTATTTCAAATAACCTATGAAGATACCTACAATACTTTATAAAGCGTGTAATGATTATGGGATAGCCATATGTTTTTTTGAGATGGTTTTATTTCCTTATATATTGCACAGGCCTTGTAAATGTAAAAAGCTGCGGTATCTACGCAGCTTTTTTGTGTTTATTTTTATCACATGAAAGTTATATTTAATTAAATATATCTCATTGAAATCTAATGGGTAGGTATCTTCATTTTTGATGTGAGTAAATCATAGTGAGGAGAATAGAAATTGAATAAAATGACTTTTGAAAAGTTGCAATATAACGAGTTAAAGGAAATAGTTAAATCATATTGTGTGAGTGGATTAGGAAAACAATTGTTAGATAAATTGGAGCCAAGCGCAAGTATCAAAGTAGTGAAAAATCGTTTGAATGAAACAACGGAAGCACGAGCGATATTGGATGCAGAAGGGCATGTTCCTTTTTTCGGAATTTCTAATATCGATAGTACAATTCAAAAATTGGAAAAGGGAATGATTTTAGATCCAACCGAGCTAGTTAGTGTATCAGACTTTTTACGAGGGTGTCGAAAGGTTAAAAAGTTTATGCTGGATAAAGAATTTTTTGCACCAGTACTAGCATCATATGCGAATTCAATGTCTGAATTCAAAAGTGTGGAAGAAGAAATTAATTTTTCAATTAAAGGAAATAGTATTGATTCTGCTGCAAGCAAAGAATTAAAACGAATACGAAATAATATCGACTCCGTAGAGGGGAAAATTAAGGAACGTTTAAGCAAATTTTTAAATAGTAGTGCAAATAAGAAATATATTCAAGAGTTCTTCATTAGTAAAAAAGACGATCGATATACGATTCCAGTGAAAGCTTCCTATAAAAATCAAGTTACTGGAACAATTGTTGAAGTTTCTTCTAAAGGCTCTACCGTTTTTATAGAGCCAAATACAGTTACAAAGTTAAACGTGGAACTAGCAAGTTTAAAAGCTGAAGAAGCGATGGAAGAATATCAAATATTAGCCACTTTATCTGGAATGATCTTAGAGGACATTTATAACATTAAGATTAATATGGAGCTGATTAGTCAATATGATATGGTGTTTGCAAAAGCGAAATTTAGTAAACATATTGGCGGGATAGAGCCGAAATTAAATGATTATGGGTATGTAAAGTTAGTTCATTGCAAACACCCATTATTAGCAGGTGAAGTTGTACCACTTCACTTTGAAATTGGACCAAATTACCGAAGTTTAATTATTACAGGGCCAAATGCTGGAGGGAAAACGATTGTTTTGAAAACAATTGGATTATTAACAGTGGCGACAATGTCAGGATTGCACATCGCTGGAGACAAGGAAACGGAAATTGCTGTTTTTGAAAATATATTTGTAGACATTGGCGATAATCAAAGTATAGAAAATGCGCTAAGTACATTTTCATCTCATATGAAAAACCTTTCAGAAATCATGAGAGTATCAAATAATAATACGCTTCTACTATTTGATGAAATAGGCAGCGGTACGGAACCGAATGAAGGAGCGGCACTTGCGATTTCTATTTTAGAAGAATTTTATCATATGGGTTGTACGACTGTTGCAACTACTCATTATGGTGAAATTAAACGCTTTTCAGAAATGCACAGTGACTTTATGAATGCGGCGATGCAATTTAATAGTGAAACATTGGAACCGATGTATAAGTTAATGATAGGGAAATCAGGAGAGAGTAATGCTCTATGGATTTCTAGAAAAATGAACGTGCGAGAAAACGTACTGCAAAGAGCGAAAGGCTATATGGAAAATAAAGAGTACCGCTTAGAGCGAGTGAATGAAAGTAGACTGAGAAAGCCTAAGATTGTCAAAGAGAAAGCAGAAGAGAAGGATGAATATAAAAAAGGGGACCGTGTGAAATTATTAGACTATGATGACTTTGGAATTGTATATAAAGAAAAAGACAATTTCTTCAATATCGTTGTGTTTTATAATGCCCAATTCATTGAAGTAAACGTTAAGCGAATTTCTTTAGAAGTACAGGCAAAGGAATTATATCCAGAAGGGTATGATTTAGACACATTGTTTGTGGATTATAAAGAACGGAAAATGCAGCATGACATAGAGCGGGGATCGAAAAAAGCGCTGCGAAAAATTCAAAAAGAAATAAGAAAGAATAGAGGATAAGATGCTGTGAATATAAAGATTAGACAAGAACTTGAGAAAGATTATAACGGGGCAGACGAGGTGTTTATGGCAATGGAATTAACGGAGAATGCTCTTCAAAATATACAAGGGATAGTACAATATTCGGAAGCCTTTTCTGAATAGAACGGATAAAAGATAGCTAGAAGAAACCTTCTAGCTATCTTTTTTATTCTGATTTTTAAGTGGAAATTATCATGGTATCAATAAAATTTTCCCTGTACTTTTTCGACTTTCCAATAATCGATGTGCTTCAGCACCGTTTTCTAAAGCGAAAGTTGTTGGAGTTTGGATATTTAATTTTCCAGCAGTAATCCAAGCAAATAGTTGGCTTGAACGGTTTTTGCGTTCTTCATACGTTGTGAGTACGTTCCAAAGATCTCCGCCAGTCAATGTTTTTGAAGTATCCATCAACATTCGCGGATCAACAGGAGCAGGATCACCACCGGCCATTCCGTAAAATACGACGGTACCACCGATTTTTGTGGCTTTAAAGCTTTCTTCTAATGTAGAACCTATTGATTCGTACACAACATCTACACCATGTCCTTTTGTGACTTGTAGTATTTCTTCATGCCATGATTCTGAATATAAAAATACGCGGTCCGCTCCAGCTGAATAGGCTGCTTCTGCTTTTTCTTTAGATGAAGTAAGGCCAATTACTTGCGCATCTCTCATTTTTATCATTTGAATAAGGAGTTGACCAACTCCTCCAGCAGCCGCGTGAACTAAAACAAAATCACCAGCTTTTACTTTATAGCTGTCTTGTGTTAAGTAATGCGCTGTTAACCCTTGTAATAAAACGGAAGACGCTGTCTCAAAGGAAATAGAATTTGGGAGTGGAATCGCTTTTTCTTTTGGAACAGCTACTAACTCGGCATTTGCGAATGGTACATCAGCAAATGCAATGCGGTCTCCGATAGTAACATCGGTAACTTCAGCACCAATTTGCTCTACAATTCCTGAGCCTTCATATCCTAATATATAAGGTGGTTTACCAACAAGATGATAGTTACCTCTACGTCTATATATATCAGCAAAGTTTAAGCCGATTGCTTTTGTGCGAACAAGAATTTCAGTTGGATTTATAATTGGGTCTGACACTTCTTGATATTTTAATACATCAGCATTTCCGAATTCCTTGAAACAAAGTGCTTTCATATGGAATACCTCCAATTTGTAAGATGCATGAATATTGTTTGTTAATGGTTCTTATCATACAATACATATATCAATAGGAAAAGAAGATTATTTCGATGAAATCAATCGGAAATATCGATTGAAAAGAGGGAATGATATTGGAAATAAAACAATTAATTACGTTTAAAACCGCTGCGGAAAATTTGAATTTTACGCAGACTGCAAAGAAATTAAATTTTGCTCAATCGAGTGTGACTGCTCAAATAAAAGCATTGGAAGCTGAGCTTGGCACACCACTATTCGAACGATTGGGGAAACGTCTCTTTTTGACTGAAGCGGGAAGAAAGTTTCAACTATATGCGGATAAAATGATTGCGTTAAGTCATGAAGCAAAAATGGCTCTGAAAGGTGATGAAGAAATATCCGGTACGTTAGTTATTGGTGCTCAAGAAAGTCAATGTACATATAGGCTTCCTTCAATTTTAAAAGAGTTTAAGACGCAATTTCCTCAAATAAAACTTATATTTAAGCCTGCTCATTCGAATGAAGATGTGAAGGAGCAACTGATGGAAGGAAAATTAGATTTAGCCTTTATTTTAGATGAATGTAAGGCAGAAGATGCTTTACATGTAGAGTCGTTAGTTCGAGAAAAATTAAAAATAGTAGTATTTCCTAATCATCCTTTACTTGAGAAATCTATAATTTCTACAAAGGATTTTGAAAGTGAAACACTTTTATTAACAGAGCTTGGTTGTTCCTATCGTACTATATTTGAAGAACTATTCCGTGCAGAAGACGTATATCCTGTAAATAAAATTGAGTTTGTTAGTGTGGAAGCAATTAAGCAATGTGTAATTGCGGGCTTAGGCATAGCAATTTTACCAGCAATGGTAGTAGAAAAAGATATACAACAG
Source organism: Bacillus cereus group sp. N21 (assembly GCF_016483395.1). NCBI lineage: Bacteria > Bacillati > Bacillota > Bacilli > Caryophanales > Bacillaceae > Bacillus > Bacillus cereus group sp. N21. Next base: position 49,505 of record NZ_JAEHBX010000026.1, on the reverse strand, counting down.
GGTACAATGAAAGAGTTAGTCTTAGAGAATACAATTTCTCCTATTTTTACACAAATTGCTTGGCATAAAGATAAATGGATCACTGCGCCATTACAGCAATTTATAGAGGTAACAAGAGTGTCAATAGAAAAGTAAAATAGAACAAGCCAACTTTCTATATGGAAGTTGGCTTGTTTTTATGTTCTTTCAAATGTTTAAGCTGAGCGACAATCATGATGCTAATGACAACGAGTAAAAACCATGAACTAATCTTTCCAATGTGAACAAGGCTCCACGCTTCTCGTTGATTTGGGTATTGCCATGCTCCGAAGAAAGTAGCGATGTTTTCTGCAATCCAAATAAAAAATCCAATAAGGAAAAACGAGAGAACAAGCGGCATTGTATATGTAACGTTCTGCACTGAAAATTGAACAAACGTTCGAAAGAAAACAATAAATAAAAGGGCAGTTAAAACCCAGCGAAAGTCATATACAAAATGGTGTGTAAAAAAATTCAAATAGATCATAGCCCCTAAAGGTACAGTCCACACCGCCCTAGGCCACCGATTCATTTGTAAATGCAATCTTCTCCATGCTTGGCATATATAGCTAGCAACACTAGCATACATAAATCCACTATAAAGTGGGACACCAAAGATTTTTGAATATGCTTCTTCAGGGTAACTCCATGAACCGAAGTGAACTTTATATATTTCTAGTAGGAGCCCGATGAGATGAAAAACAGCAATCACTTTCAGTTCATCTTTTGTTTCCATATTCGTTTTGTACATCAAATATTGCGTAAGAAGACAAACAATAAGAATAAAATCATAACGATATAACCCTGGGATTGAAATAAGCTTTGAAAGAGCTAGCGTTACAAAAATAATGACAGGGAATATACAAGATAAAGCTTGTTGGTAGGTAAAGAATAGAAGTTGTTTGATATAAAACATTGTTTCTCCTTTCTTACATGTGAGTTAGTTTTCTGAAAAAACAGGATGGAAACTTACTATACTATAAATCTTTAGAATAAAAAGTCAATAGTTAAAAATACAAGGATAAAGTAGTGAATATTAATCATACATCCATCAAGGGAAGAACTAAAAAGTGAGTTGAATGAATAATCCGAAAAGTATAAAATGAATGTAATCATATGAAAAGGAGCTGTGCCAATGTTATCGCTTATTGTAAATATCCCATCATTACTGAAGACTATGGAACAAGGGGATAGATAGTCCTGATAAACTACAGAGCTATCCCCATAATTGAAAAGGGGGATTTTTGAAATGAACACGAAATTGAACAATCTTTTTCTAGGTGAAAATATTAAGTTATCAGCAATCAGAGCTGAAGATATTGAACAAATGGCTATTTGGCAAGAGGATAGTGAGTATTTAAGAAATGTAGATACGGATATAGCGATTCTACAATCTTTACATGAAATAAAGGAAAATGAGCTATTAATAGGGAGAAAGTCAAATAGTGTTTCTTTTATGCTAAGAACGATTCAAGATGATAGTTTAATTGGCTTTGTGGCACTTCATAGCATAGAGTGGAATAATAGAGCTGGCTTGCTAGCAATTGGTATAGGTGATAAAAATTATAGAGGTAAGGGATATGGTACGGAAGGATTACGCCTTATTCTGAAATATGCTTTTTACGAATTAAACTTACATCGTGTAGGTCTCGATGTTATTTCATATAATAAATCGGCAATTGAAGTATATAAAAAGGTTGGATTTAAGGTGGAGGGAAGTATGAGAGAAGCTGTTCAGCGAGATGGGAAGAGCTTTGATCGCATCATAATGGGTATATTGCGAAATGAATGGATAGCCATGCTAGAATAATTTATCCCGCTATTTGCGGGATAGTAATTAGTGGAGGAAGAAAGAAACCTTACTGATTAAAGTTTCAATTTTTTCATAGCATATGGTGTTGTAACATATAAAATTAACCAATTGATGTTTATTATGAATGAAAATATTGCTATAAATACATTCAATAACATGCATGTGTTTTGCAGGATAAAGAATAATTCGGGTCGGAATTTTACAGTATATGGATTGGGATAAGGAGTCGTGTCAGATGAATTTAGAAAAACCAAAACCAGTAAATGAAGAGATAGCCGAATTAAAAGAACTTGTAAAAGAATTACATGGTAGTGTACATCAGCTACAAAGTGAAGTTCAGCAGCTTAGGCATGAAAAGCCGGTTGTTGAAGTAAGAAAAGGGGTTCAATTATCACCAACAATCGTTGGACAAATTGGTGGTATGATTTTAGGTGTATTGGCAATCATTGGGATATTTTGGTGATAAAAAGGTTTGCAGTATATTGCTGCAAACCTTTTTACATTAAATAACGTAAATATATATAAGCATGTGATAATAATAATGCAATGATTGTTAAGGGTAAGCCAATTTTTAAGAAATCAAGGTAAGAAAATCCGTGTCCTTCGCGGTTAGCAATGCCGGCAACAACTACGTTTGCAGAAGCACCAATTAATGTTCCATTTCCTCCTAAGCAAGCACCAAGTGATAATGCCCACCATAGTACTTCAATTTGAGGAGAATCAACAGAAAGTCCAAGTCCTGATGCTAAATCTTGAATCAGTGGAATCATCGTTGCGACAAATGGAATATTATCAATAGTAGCTGATGCTGCCCCTGATACCCATAAGATAAGAATCGCTGCAAAACCGATATCACCATTTGTTATATCAATCACTTCTTTTGCCAGAGATGAAATAAGTCCGATATCAATTAAACCACCAACAAGAATAAATAATCCAGCGAAGAAGAAAATTGTTACCCATTCTACATGAGCAAATACATCTTCTAATTCATGTTGTTTCACACCAATTAGCATGAGGAGCGTTGCACCGGTCATCGCGATAACTGCCGCATCTACATGAATAATTGAATGAAGAACAAACCCGAGAATTGTCAAACCTAAAATGGAAAGAGATTTTAGGAGTAAGCTTCGGTCACGAATATAGTCTTTTTCATTTAGTGCTATAAGCTTGGCAATTTGTTCAGATGTTGTTTTTAATTTGTTACGATACATAAGATAAATAATGCCTAATGTAACAATAGAAATGATAAGTACAATTGGCGTTAAATTAAGTAAAAAGGCATTGAAATCTAGGTGTTTATTAGCAGATCCAATCATTATGTTTGGAGGATCACCAATTAATGTCGCAGTACCACCAATATTTGAAAATAATACTTCAGAAATCAAATAAGGAACAGGTTGTACCTTTAAAATGCGCGTGATCGATAGTGTAACAGGAACGATTAATAAAACGGTTGTTACGTTATCTAAAAATGCAGAGCCGACTGCGGTTAATAGGGATAAAAATAATAAAATTCGAATGGGCTTTCCGCCCGCTGCTTTTGCTGCTTTAATGGCTACATATTCAAATACACCAGATTGACTCGTAATATGTACGAGAATCATCATTCCAATTAAAAGGGTAATGGTTTCCCATTGGATATGCGATGTAAAGGCAGTATGTAAGTCTACAATGCCAAAAATAATCATTATGGCAGCACCGAACAGTGCAATTACAGCACGGTTCAATTTCTCAGAAATAATAAATCCGTATGTTACTAAAAATACGGCGATTGCAAAATAATATTGCCAATTTGCTACTTCATGTGCTGAATGTTCCAACATGTCACCTTCTTTAAAATATGTATTAAATTGTCGAAATATATCCCTCCGCATAAACTCTATTGTAGCAAATTCAAAAAAGAAAGAAAACTATTTATGGATAGTGAGGGAATAGTAAAATTTCATATCTCGTATTAAAAATTAAAAAATAAAATACAAATTATTATGCAAAGTAAGTAATGTCCTCTATTATAGAGATAGCAATTTACATTGTTTTTGCGTAAAATGGTTTAAAGAGGTGAAATCCGATGGAAATAGTAAAAGATAGTACTGTTATTCAACATGAAATCGAACGTTTTGTAAATAAAGATGTATATATTCATTTAGAAACGACAAATGGAGCATACGCTTCACATTTTAATGAAAAAATGATGACAGTCGGAGCGTTCATTCGAAATGCGATTATTCGTTTTGAACGAGGGAAAATAACAGGAACAAATCCATACCGAGTTGGTCTCAAAATGGACCATGGCTGGGTATATGCTGAAGGTATTACGCATTGGGAAGTAGACGAGCAAGATCGTCTGTTACTAGCGGGACATGATAATAAAGGGCGCTTAGCTGTAGCACTTGAGTTAAGCTTAACACCATTTAAATAAAAAGGAGGGGAAAGTATGGAAAGACATGTGCTTGTTGTATTTCCGCATCCAGATGATGAATCATTTGCAGCAGGAGGAACAATTAGTTTATTAAGAAAGCAAGGAGTACCTGTAACATATGCGTGCGGAACGCTTGGACAAATGGGACGCAATATGGGAAAGAAAGTTTTTGCCAATCGCGAAACGATTCCAAATATCCGTGAAAAGGAATTAAAAGATGCGTGCGAAGCAATGGGCATTGAAGATTTAAGAATGCTTGGTTTCCACGATAAAACATTAGAATTTGAAGATGTAGATTTTGTAGCAGATAAAATTGAAACAGTCATTCGCGATGTACAGCCATCACGAATTATTACATTCTATCCAGAGCACGGTGTTCATCCAGATCATGATGCATTCGGCCGTGCTACCGTTCGTGCAGTATCACGTATGCCAAAAGAAACACGTCCGGTCATTCATGCAGTTGCGATTACAAAAAATCGTGAGGAAGTATTAGGTGAACCAGATGTTGTCAACAACATTAGTGAAGCCTTCGAACAAAAATTAGCGGCTTTACGTGCGCATCGTTCACAAACAGAAGCGATGTTAGAAGAAACGGAAGTAAAGCTACAAAACAAAGATGCTGCAACATTAAAATGGTTACAAATTGAACAATTTTGGACTTATAAATGGGAATAGGCTAGAGGATTCTCTGCTAGTCTTCCATACATACAAAAGCGATGTCACATTGTGGTATCGCTTTTTCTGTTAGATAGGTACTTCTTGAATGCAGGCCACATACACTACAGCAAATCTTGAAAAGAGGAGGGTCATATGTACTATTCATACGAAGATGTGTTCGGTTATTTTCGAGATGGTTATGAGATAAGTGGTGATGTGGTTGCACTTGTTGATCCATATGTTGTACAAACATTGCAATCTATCGTTGGGAAAAGAATTGTAGTGGAAACAATTCGGGGAAGTGTAAATGGAACTTTGAGAAGTGTGAAGCCAGATCATCTTGTATTAGAAGAAAAAGAAGTGCCGGTATTTGTACGAATTCAGCAGATTGTGTGGTTTACGCCGGAGTAATTAATGAATTTAAATAGTCAAAAACACCTTTCTAAGTTTAGAAGGGTGTTTTTGGCTTTATGAGCGTATTTGCTTAATATGACTATGCTTCTTACTTGTATCACGTATTAACATGACCAGTCTTATTTTACTCTTGCTGCACACTTTCCATTTTAAACTTATTAAGTAATTCATGATATATTTTTATTTCTTGCTCACTATTATCCCAATTTTCGCCGTAAATACGATTAATTTTTTTCTCTGAAATTTCTAAGATAAAAGTACTATCATCACTTTTCACTAATAAGTATGTATTTGTCCCTTCTTTATATATTCTAGCAAGATTTTCACTTTTTAATTTCTGTATACTTGGTTGTCCCGCCTTTTCCATCACAACAGACACATAATTATCCATTACAAATTGACGAAGCGAGTTCTCACTAAAGTCACTTGTTTCTAATAAGTATAATGTTGACGAAGCTAAATAAATTTGTTCCATTTTTTCTTCTTTGGATATTTTATCCTTAGACACAACAATACTCTTCCTTTCTTCTTCGCTATTATTCGGCACCGCATTTTTATCCTCTTTAAGATTAAAGTTATAATCCTTCCTCTCTTCTTCGCTATTGCTCGGCACCGTATTTTTATCCTCATTATGATTAGAGTTATATAATTTCCCAACACGAAAAACGAGAATAAGAGACAGTATAATTAACAAACAAATATACCATTTGTTATATCTTGGAGATTTAATATTTGAATACGATTGAATTTCCTTATGTTCTTCCGATGATAACTGTGGTTTCCTAGCTACTTCTTCAATTGGTTGTTTTTCGAACACAGCTCCTTTACTCCCAAAACTCGTTACCTGTGCCTCAATTTCTTCTGGTGATAACTTCTTTGTAGGTTCTACTTTCTCAACTGTACGTGCCATTTTGGTAGTTTCTTGCTCTCTTGAGAATTTATTGCTACGTAGATTATCTTTCGCATCGAACGATGTTCCTAAACCAACTTCTTTGTAGATATTCTGTTGGATTTTAGAAGAAATGAAAAACATCATAAGAAATACAATATAAACGCTCCCTGCATACCAACCTGTTAAATACACAGGTAGAATCACCCAACCGAATATACTTAAAAAGTATAAAAAATAATATATGTTTTTATTCTTAAAATACACAAACGTAAATAACGAGCAGAATTTTGAGATAGGTAGACCTAAAACATGTGCAAGCCTTGCAGTAAAATCACAAAACTTATTTTTTGTCCCTATCGTCTTCTTATAAATCATATATGCTTCTTTATCATTTGGATCTAGCTGCATCGCGACTTCAGCTAACATCCTTGCTTTTTTAAAATTTCCCTTATACGTTGCTGCAACTGCAAACAAAACGAGATTGGTCGTATTTTCTGGATTTAGCTCCAAAGCACGTTTTTCAGCCTTTAATGCCTCTCCTTGCCGTTTAGGGAAAGAGGTAAAAAGAATATACGCATACTTTCCTACATAAACTTCATTTTCAGGCTCCAGCTCCATAGCTTTCTCGAAATACACCAGTGAATTCTTAATGCGTTCAAAACATCTAACAGCTTCGCCCATATAGAAATAATAATTTCCATTTTCAGGGTAATTTTTTATTCCAATCTCTGCTAGTTCTCTTATTCTTTTATGATTATTTTGACCACTGAAAATATCTAATCCCACTGAGAGAACTTGCTCATTTAAATGATCCAGTTTAAGTGCCTCTTCTAAATACTTACTTGCATTCTCATTATCGCTAAATCCATGAAAATAGACATAACTTAAACAAAGGTACCCGCAAGCGTCTGCTGGGTCTTCCTTTATCAGCATTTCCGCTTCTTTCATTGCACGATCAGCATCGCTAACCTTCAGCAAATAATGAATTCTTCTAAGATTATCTTCCATCACCTGACTCATCCCTGCCCTAATTTTCTATTTCAACCTTTGCTCTTCCATATAATCGAGTACTTTATCAAAATCCTTATTTACATTGCTAAATGTTGTGTAATTTTTCGCTGTTGAAAACCAATCTAAAGTTGTTGGCTGACGTTTCTTCATCGCTTCTAACAAATCATCATTTATTATTCCTTTTAGTAAATTCAACTTTCATAATTCCATATTTATCCGATTATACAAAAACATTATAACAAATAAACCATTTTTGATTTGTCATATTTCGTCGAAAAAAGCCCGAAAAAGTCATTTCCATATTACTATCAAGTTAAGAAATTTATTGTTTCCCCAAACGAAAAAAATGAGATGAATTGTTATAAATAACTGTGGGAAGATAAAATTTTTGTTTTGGGAATACTTCACAATATTAGCTTGATAGCGATGGAGCTGTACCCCTAAATGTAAATTTTTTGAAGTGATATGGTGAGCCTTATTAGAGTGGATTTTCTCACGTACTTGATGAGGTATAGAATTGTTAGGTATGGTAGGATATGTGGTAGGTACAATAAACTAGTTGAGAGAACGAGGAGAGGATTGGCGTGAAATTACAAGAACAGAATGTAATTAAGCTAAAGCAGTATTTGAAGGATAATGATTTTGAACATGCTGTAAATTATAGGGTGGAGAAGTTGCGGCAAGGGGTTCGTTGTACTAAAGCAGGCGAGACAGATTACACAAAGGCAGGAAGTTCGAGAGTTGGTGGTGATCCGGATCTTCCTCCACAATTTGCATGGCCGCTTACATCAAATGGGACACCAATGACCTTTTTAGTTCAATTAAATATGAGTGATATAACGAAATATGATATGAATGAATTATTGCCAAAGACAGGAATGTTGTCTTTTTTCCTCGGAATCGATGAGCCGGCTTACAATGTTGAACATCGAGTTATATGGTTTGATGAAGTAGAGATGCTATCGGCTGTCCGTCGTGAATCACCAAGTGAGACTGCTTTGGAAAGTACTTATATTGGCTATGATTTGAAGGCGCGATCTTCATTGGAGCCACCAGGATATGCATACGTTGATAACGACCAAATAGAGAATGATAAAGTAACCTTCGCTGATTATGATGATTTATTTTATGAGATTAGAGATGAAAAAGATGGCGATATTATTCAAGTGTTTGGTTATCCAACAGAACAGCATGATAATTCGGAATATGAAGCAGCACTGATAATATTGACTGGTAAAGAATATGGGTGTAGTGCGGATAAAGCATTGGAAGAAATCGCAGCACATTTCGATGGCGACATGACGAAAGCGAAGCAGGAAGTGGTGAATATGCAGATGTTGTTGGAGTTGGAAAGCGATGATGACGTGGGCTTCTGCTGGTGGGATGCAGGGGTGTTGCACTTCTTTATTCGTGAGGAAGATTTAATTGCAGGACGATTTGACCGTACCTATTGTTCGGTTTATTCAAGTTAACTCAGGTAAAGGGAATACGTTTAGAGCTTTCTGACTAACGAAGTGTAGAATAAAAAAATTATTTTGTATCTTTTATAAAAGTAAGGCACATTTTAAGCAATTTTTCTTCCAAACCTACACCGTACTCTCAATATATTATTAATCCAGAGGTTTCACTTGTCGATATTTACTTTGAGAGTGCATCTAATTATTGGTTAATGAAGATGAATATTTAAAATCAAGAATGTTAGATGGAAATTGAAATCACATAAATAACTGGATGAAAATTTCATTTTGGGAGTACTTCAAAAAATTTGAAAAATCATCAGCTGTAGATATAAATATATTGAAAAATTTGTATGGTAAAGAATGAGGAATAGAGTCCTATTAATATAGAACTCTATTTATATTTCAAATTCATTTATAATTTATTGAACTACATAGGGGTTCAGCCACATCGCTATCAAGCTAAGAAAATAGATAACCCCCAAAACGAAAATTTTTTGCCTTTTATAGCAACAAAGTTCATTTTTATCGTTTTGAGGCATTAGATAAGAAAGGATGATTCGTTCAATATAGAGGCGAATATCCTTTCTTTTTTATACATATCAGAAATATAAACAATAGCCTCAAAAACTGGAGGCTATTCAATTTCACAATCTATTATGATCAATTACAATAGGTAAGCTCTTTAAAGCCTGTCCCATCGCTGAATCCGTTAAATGATGGATAACATCAAACCTCTCAACTTGACGGATATTAGCGAACCGTTTCACAAATGAAGTTAAAGCGATGCGCGCTTCCATTCGAGCGAGCGGGGCGCCCAAACAGAAATGTGGACCAGATCCAAAGGCGAGATGGGATTGGTTCTCTAGGCGATGGATATCGAACTCTTCCGCATTGGTAAATTGAGATTCATCTCGGTTGGCAGCGCCGGTCCAGACCATAACCATTTGTCCCTGTTTCATTTCGTGCCCAAAAACTTTCGTATCTTGCACTACCTTACGATCATTGGTAGACGGAAAGCGAAAACGGAGCACTTCCTCAATCAACTTGGGAACCAATGAGAAGTCAGCTCGCAATTCCTGATAAACACCTGGTTTGTCAAACAGCATAGAATAAAATATGTTAGAAATTAGTGTCGTTGTCGTTTCATTCCCCGCACCAAGTAGTCCAATGGCGGATATAACAACCTCTTCCTCTGTCAATCTTTCACCCTCGAGCTCGGCTTTAGTCAAGTCGGAGATAATATCATCAGCAGGATGCTTCCGTTTCTCCAGAACAATTGGATACAAGTAGTCGTAAAACTCCTTCATAGCTTCCTCTTTTTTTGTGACAATGTCGCTGTAAGTTTCTTTCTCATACGGGAAGAAGAGGATGTCTGACCAAGATTTAATCATCGCCCGATCTTTAGAAGGAACACCAAGAAGCTCGGCGATAACAATTACCGGAAGTGGAATCGCCAGCTTCTGTATAATATCTACAGCTGATTGTCCTTCCATCTCTATGAGCAATTCATCAACAATGGCTTGAATTCGCGGTTCCCAGCTTTCAAGAGAGCGCGTCGATTTCGGTGTTGTGGCGGATCGCAGAAATTTACGTTACTTCTATTATCCATGATTTTAGGAATAGAAATAAAGCTTCGTTCTTTTTTGTTGAAAAATAATTGATGATCAAACAGCACACGTTTGGCATGTTCATACAAAAATACATTCCAAACATCCTGCTCGGCATCGTAAAAAACAGGATGATTCTCTCTCATATACTGATACCAAGCATACGGATTCCAAAGCTCCTCTTTTGTTTTCAGTTTGGAAATTTCATTAATTAAAATTACATTTTCAGGTGATTTCATAGCCTCTTCCTCCCGTTTCTTTTACAATACAATTATGAGGTCGACCTTACAGCAATGTATAACCTAACATATGTTATTTTAACATATGTTAGGTTATAATTTTCCAAATGTAAACTTGAGAAATAATAGGGGGATTTATATGTATGTTGATATTCTATTACTAGCTGAACTAACATCTGGACCAAAATACGGATATGAAATCAAGAAAAATATTCAAAATCGTCTGGGAGAAAATTTTGAATTAAATCATAACATGCTTTATCCCGCCCTCCGTCGCTTTGAAGATATGGGTGGTATAACAAAAAAAGTCCATCAACAAATAGGGAAACCAAATCGTAACATCTATGAGCTAACTCTTATAGGAGAAGAACTTTTATATGAAATGATCCGAGAATTTCCTGAAAAAATTGCTGCTAATAATGCAGAATTTCTTGTACGTATTTCTTTATTTGAGAAACTTGATTATGAAGCTAGAAAAGAAATATTAACAATACGTTGTGATATCTTAAATAAGCAACTAATATCTATAAAATCATTAAATGTAGTATCTCCTTTTCCTTCTGAAGTGGTGCAATATAGTAAATCACGGATTGAACATGAGTTAGAATGGATTATGTCTCTCATGAAAAAAATATGAATAATAACAATTACTTAGTAAGAATAAATTTTCATGGGGTACAGTAGAATGATTAGGCAAGCTGTAGGTGCAATCGTATTCCAACATAATGAGTTTTTATTGGTACATAAGGTGAAAATTAGCGATATAGCAGAAGAACATACTATGTCAAAGGGTGAATGGGACTTTCCAAAAGGAGGAGTAAAACATTCAGATGATGACTTAGCAAGTGCTATTTTGAGAGAACTTGAAGAGGAAACTGGTTCCAAAGAGTTTAGGGTTATTAAACAATTCAAAGACAAGATTTGTTTTGTTTTCCCTAAAGAAATCCAATCGAATCTCGGATATGAAAAACAAGAAACCACTATGTTTTATGTAGAATATATAGGTGATAGAACAGATTTACATCCAAAAGATAATGAAATAAGTCATGTGGAATTCTTTGAAACACCTAATTTATTGGGGGTTTTAAATCATGATGATACAAAGGGATTTTTTGAAAGGATACTTTTAAAGAATTTTCAATAATCCTTAATTATTTGTGTCGCGTGTTCATCAAGTTGGGACTTTTATGTCGCAGAGTAAAAGGAAACATAACTAAACTTAAAATGCCAAGAGTAACGAACGAGGTGACTGTATGAAAAAAAGAGTAAAAATGGGTTTCATAAGTGTATTACTAGGAACATGTTTAACACTTACAGGATGTAAAGTTGTGTATAAGGATATTGTCAAAGCACTGGATGAAGGTGATATGAAGACTGTCATGGCTGCAAGTGATGATGGGTATGCTTATGTGTCAGTGGGTGTTTATAGAATTCTAGAGTATCCGAAGGTGGAAGAGAAAAGGGATGAAGCAAGAATAGATCAAGTCACGGAAGGAACTTTTTCGATAAGGGATCATTCGTTTTATGGTGTAACTTCACAGTTTAAGAGTACGTACACAATAAATTACTCTGGAGAACATATAAGGGGTACAACGGATAAAAAAGAAGAAGATGTGTATACAACAAACATAAGTTATTCCAATAAGAATATTCAGTTTTCTACACCTAATGTAGATGCATCTTTAGTTACTTTCTTTTTTACAGATTTAAAAGGGCTTGCGAAAGTTACACCTGAAGATACAAGAAGAGGACTGGATGAGCCTGTACTGGTTAGGTTTAAGTTTAATAAACAACAATTTGATAAAATTGTAAAACCGAAACTACACTTGGATTATGATGAATTTATATCAGCAGAACTAGAAATGAAGCTAAATTCACCTAATGAGCCTAATAGAATTGTGGATATGGATTTGGATATCAATTATAAAAAGAAAGTTCAGGATCAGTTGTTATCCTATCGAGAAAATTACACTGTAAGCTTTTCACCTAAACAATATAATGATAAAGATGGAAAAAAGGAGTATTTAGACTCTAAAAATAAATTTAATGAGGGGAGAGAGTAGGAATGACTAAAATCCGTTCTGATGTAGGGAAACTGGAGTTAGCCAGCGAGGGTGTTTATGATCATAAAAAGAAGGATGTTACTAAGATTAGTACAGAAGAAGGACAGTTAAAATTAGCGGGTACAGGAATTTATGCCTATGATGAGGGGGGGGTAAAAAAGCAATTTTATCAATCTATGTATTGAGACGGAATATGTTGTTCTTTAACTTTGTAATATAGGAAAATGAAACATATAATATATGTTAATCTTTGTAAAGAGAAGGAATGAAAAATAAATGTTAATTCATACCCTCCTATAGGTATTAACATGAAGCAATTGAGGTGTTCTTTTGGATGTATTATGACCGTATTTCTATCATGGCCCCTCCAGTTCCGTAGCGAAAGAAAGCTCTAAATATCTGAGATTTTATATCATCATTACCGTTACGATTTGGGGAATGAGTCAATTGCATACAGGTTCTTTGCTTGTTATGCCTCTATATTTTCTTATCCTTGTAATTGTGATGACGATATTAAGTCGAATGTTTATTTATAATGCTAAGGTTATAGAATCTGTTTAATGTAGAAAAAAGAGTCTCATAAGTAATATGAGATTCTTTTTTGTTTTTGCTGAAGCTTTATTACACACTACATTTTATATGATTTTTTTAATAGCATCATAAACCAAATAAGGGTAAGGCCGATGATAGAATGAGAGATTCCGACTATATAAGCTAATCCTTTGAAATCAGCTCCATTTAGCTGAAGAAGTCCACGAGTTGCCAGTGAAGAAAGGGTTAAAATTAATCCAATATTATGGACGATGAACCACATATTAAAACCCTTCACTTTATGAAATGCAAATGATTTTGCTAATGCTAGGGCAATTAAGAAAAATAAAAATCCAAGTACGAGCGTATGTGTGTGTAAAAGGTTCAGCAGAGTGGACCCTAGAATGCCCTTTGATTTTGCATATTCTCTAGCGAATACACCAGATAATAAACCGATAACTAAATATACGAATGATGCATAATATAATTTTTTCATTATATACCTCCTGATGCAAACTCTGTAATGTTGGTTTTTGATTCGTAAATTTCTATTGTATTTTCAAATCATGGTAGTTACATAACCAAGACTCCTAGTTTTCCAGGAGTCTTAGTATAACAGGTTTAAAATTATTTTATCATAATTATAGGGTATTCGATTATATAAAATAATCGAAATTTATGTGAACAAAGAGAGATTGTCAGAATCGTATTTAAAAGTGATGAATACGAACTATTAGAGCAATTCGAAAGTGAACCAGAAGACTTTTTGATTGAAGGTGCAGGCGTGTATCTGGATCATAAAATGGATCACTTAGGATTTAAATTAAAAATGATTGTGTCAATTTATGGAAATGCAGTTGAATTAAGTCTTTCTTATAATGAAGGATACGTGTTTGATGTTAATATGGAGTTTGTGGAACGAGTCTTTTCTCTTTCGTACACTCTATATTCAGTGTACGAAAGAGAAAAGGGCTATTGATGTAAGATTTAAACAACATTTTGCAATCAATATCAGAGAATATTAAAAAGCAATATACACTGTAAACTAGGAAGGTACTCTATAAATGACAGAGAAGGAATTTCCTTATTGTACTTTAACGTAATAGGGGAAAGCCTTGGACTCTTTAGGAGGTATAATTCAGTTTTTTTAATCTTCTGGTTTTGGTAACTTTAACATTTTTCCGAAATTCATCACCCACTTCTAAACGTGAAGGCGTGATAGCCCAATGAAAGTAGGTGATGAAATTTTGTTAGGCGAAGCCGAAGCCTATTTTTTAAGTGATTTTGGTCATTATGGGCAGAAAAGGGTTAGAAAACTACTGGTAGAGTTGCAAGAGAACGGAATTTACTATAATTATAAACCAGTTGTTCGGGTTTAGTTGCTAGGCGCAGATTAGGTAGACATTGCAGCAATGTGCCAAATGCAATCTGTCCTTCCAAGCGTGCCAATGGAGCACCCAAACAGCGATGGATACCATTGCCGAAAGCTAGATGATCATTTTCCTCACGTGTAATATCTAATGCTTCGGGATTAGAGAATTTTTGCGGATCAATGTTGGCAGCTGCTAGGGAAAACAGTACCATTTCGCCTTTGTGGATTATTTTTCCATGCATTGTGATATCTTCACCTGCAAAACGGTTACCAATCATGATCGGGCCAGCATAGCGCAACAGCTCGTCGACAGCAGAGGAAAGCATGGAAGGATTGTCCCGTAGCAGATCCATTTGTTCGGGATGTTGCAGTAACGCCAGTACGCCATTACCGATGAGATTAACTGTTGTCTCATGTCCAGCAATAATGAGAAGCCAAATCGTCGAAAGAAGCTCGTTCTTACTCAACTTGTCTTCTTTCTCTTGTGCTTGGACCAGAGCGCTCATCAGATCATCGCTAGGATTTACGCGCTTTTCCGCTAGTAATGTTTCGATGTAATGAATAAACTTTTCGAGTGTTGCAGTAACTGCAGCCCCCTGACGAGGATCCATAGCAGCGTTCATGAGCTTATGTGTCCAGTCACGAAATTGGTTTCGATCAGTAACGGGGATTCCAAGCATCTCTGAAATAACAATAATGGGCAGAGGGTAGGCAAAATCTGCAATAATATCCATTTTTCCTTTTTCCTTCACAGCATCCAACAATTCGTCGGCAATCTGCTGAATACGGGGATGAAGATTCTCGATTATACGCGGAGTAAAGGCTTTAGAGACCAACCGGCGTAAGCGGGTATGATCAGGCGGATCGACCGTAAGCATATTCGGCATATTCATCATCCATTCAAACAGCTTGCTCACAGATGTATTTTCCTCAATGAATTCCTGTTTATCTTGGGGCGGTTCGAATTTTCGTAAATCTTTGAGAAAACGCGGATCTTTCAATATGGTAACAACATCGTCATAGCGTAATGCGATCCATGCTCCTCCCATACCGTAAAAGTCATCCAGACGAAAGAGGGGCTCTTTTTGTTCGAAGAAAGGTTTATAGTACACAATGGGATCGCGCATAGTTTCCGGTGAGTTTAAATCGCCAAGAGTAATTTTTTTCATTCGTTTGCTCCTTTCATTATAACTGGTGAGTGAAATGGCTTATACATCCTCTTTACTGGACAATTCCAAAATGGATCATGCTACAAAGAACATTCATCCGATCGAACAAGTTTTGAGCATACTCGTCATCAATAGTGTCCTTCTTTACAAACTTCTTTTCGAAATGTGCCAATCTAAACTGGAGTAGCTCACAATTCTTTTACGGTCAACTTCTTCTTGAAGTAGATTTTTTTAAATAACTATTTGGGTACCTGATTATTAGAAGTAATCACATGACGATATTTCTCTTCAGGAGGAAAGACAGGAATTTCTTCTTTTTTACTCAATCTTAAATGGATTGTTCCACATCACCATCAAGCTAGCAAACACAAATTGGACAGTTCCTTCAACTGATGAAACAGAAGGGAATTTAAATGTTGCGAAATGATTGATATGCCTAAAGGATGCAATGCAATTCCTATACATGAATGTATTTTGCAAGAAACATATCTGAAATGTAGGTTGTATGTAAAATAGGATGGGAACTGCTTACCTAAAGTTAGTTAAAGAAAGGCTGGTAAAAGACCAGCCTTTCTTATATACGCATTTAAACAATTTTGCTTATTAACAACATTTCTCTTTCATTGCTTTCATCATAGACATAGTAGAATTCATCATTGCATCACATTCTTGCATTTTATTCATCATAGCTTTATCCATTTCTACATCCATTTGCATCATATTGTTCATCATCATTTTCATACATTTCATTTCACACATCATCTTTTCCATAGATATCATCATGTTTGTTGTTCCTGCCATCATTGTTTTTTCCATTTTAACATCCTCTTGAAATTTTTATATCTTGCAAATATAGGAATTCGTTTTTATTTTACAAATACCTCCAGATGTTAGTGGTGGTAAATATTTAGAAAAAATTTTCTTAAAAAGAAGAAAATGAATTTTTAAGAGATAATGTTTAAATTAGAGATAAACGAATTGAGGAAATTGAGAAGAAATTACATGAATTAAAAAGAGCAGCTAGCAATAGCTAACTGCTCATCTCTGAGGGGGAGGAGAAAGATTATTGTATCTGTATTATTGTCAGAATATTGAGGTTTATTGAAAACTGTATCGTTACTTATTAAACAGAACATATTTTTTACGAGATAATTAGAATGAGAATAGTGGCATTTAAAGGGTTAAATAATAATTTTTTTATAGAAGAAGACAACGAGAAGAAAACGAAAAAAGAAAATAAATCGGTAATATCATTTGTATTTTCATTTAATTATGATATTCCATTTCCGGTAATTGGTAATAATGTGACTCTTCATCTATGTAACAGCTTGTATAAAAATATCATATAGGGTAAATTGAAAAACAGGTATATTGACGTTTTTCAAGTTATACATCGTGCCGATGTGTAACAAACGACTGCAAGGAATTAATTCTCGATGAATTCGTTTTTTATAGTAAAACAAGAAATTTTAATATCTTTTTGAATTTCTAGTGAGGGGAACTTTTTTAGTTGATATAGATGCAGAATAAAAATGGAGGAAGGAGATTATATGTTGATAAAAAACGTATAAAGGATATGCAAAATAAAGACTATATTTTGCTAACATAAAATCAAAGTATCACAAAACCTTTCAAAGTTCCTTCAGAAGTACAGAGGGAGCTTTCCATTCACATAATCAGCGTTCTAGGAATAAAACAAATTCCCTAAAAAGTCTTTCTTTCTATCTACCTCTGTATGTAAAATTATATTTGTTCTTTAAGTGAAGAGCTTGTTCGTAATTAAGACATTATAGAGAATGCAACTATTTTATCTATAAAAAGGCATAATAAAAAAATCAGCAAGGGGAACAAAAAATTGCAGAAACTAAAGAGAATATCTAATCGAGTTTTATACTTACCACCGTATCAAGAAACAGATCGTCCTATTCTAGCTGCTGTTAAAGGGGAAGAAAAGACACTATTAATTGATGCTGGAAATTCTTCGAAACATGCTAGATTATTTTTGGAACAATTAGATACATATGATATTAAAGGAGAATGGCTTATACTTACACATTCCGACTGGGATCATATATTTGGAATGTATGAGATGCAAATGCCAATTATTTCTCATTATAAAACTTATAACAAAATTAAACAGTTACAGAATTTATCGTGGGAAGATAAATATTTAGACCAACGTGTTAAAGAGGGTCTAGAAATTCCATTTTGTGCGGATGCAATAAAGAAAGAGCTAGGAAATCAGAGGGAGATTATCCTCCCATTACCTGATATTACATTCGATAAGAAAATGACTTTGAATCTAGGTGGGGTGACGTGTGCAATTGAACATGTAGGTGGAGATCACGCTGATGATTCTACTGTCATTTATATTCAGGAAGAAAAAGTTCTTTTTCTAGGAGATTGTATGTATGCAAATCTCTACTCAAAGAAGTGGAGTTATACGATAGAGAATACACTCCAGTTAATTGAACAAATTGAGAAATACGATGCGGAAATTTTTGTTTTATCCCATCATGAAGCTCCATTAACTAAAGAAGAGTTTCAATTAGAACTTAAATTCTTAAAAACTACAGCATTGCTTACAAAAAAGTATGAAGGAAGCTCAGGGGCAATAGTTAAAGAAATGTCTAAGTCTTTACAGAGAAGTTTAACTGAAGATGAAATTGAGACCATCACTTTTTTTGTTAATGGATTTTCGGAATAACAAAGTTAATAATGTTTCAAGAGGGGAACTATAGATTAGTACCTATTTTTATATTGCTGTATTAAATTGGGGATTTAAGGTGAATCGAAATGTTATAAAGTAAAATATGTTTACCATCATACGTAAATTTAAAGTTATCAGGCTTAAGTGCGAAAAGAAGTAAGTACTATGCTGCTAGGGGATGCATATCAGTGTTATGAACGCTGGTATTGCAGCCCTTTTTTGTTCTGCTAAATTATAGATAAGTGTTCTCTGTCCTAGCCGTTGTTTTTACCGCTCATCCCGGGATGAAGTACAGAATACTGAGGTCAATACGTTTATAATTACGTTTAAATAAACAAGGCTTGCCCTAAGGTTTATTCTTATTTTTTTGCTTCTGTTCGCCTTCTTCGATTTACAAAGCCTTTGGAGGAATTTCCGGTCTTATCTATTCAAGATGCTTGGCATTACAAATATGTAGAAGGATGCGAAGTTAGAGGGGATAATGGAATAAATCTGTAAAATTAAACCGCCTATAATGGGCGGTCAATTTTTTATGTATTAATCAATTTCATGGGAAGCTTCTAAAGGAGGGAAACCTAGATAAGAAGCTTACTATGTGAATTTGAAATAAAGTCATACCGTTTATAAAAAAGTATCGCAAACCATTTAAAAGCCCCTTTAGAAGTACTTAAGGGAATTTTCATTGACATAATCAGCGTTCTAGGAATAAAAACAAATTTCCTAATAAGTCTTCCTTTCTATCTATCTTTTAAAGTAAAATTATTCCTGTATTTTAATTTTTTGGATAGAGAAAGGGAGTTCTATGAAATCTTTAATAAAAGTAACATGTACAGCATTTTTACTTACAAGCTTAATGGCAGCTTGTAGTGAACAAACTACAACAAAGCAAGAAGTAACTACTCAATCAAAGAAATCAGAAAAAGTGTCTGAAGAGAACAGAATGGAGAAGGATGCACTACGATATGGAGAAATTGCAAAAGGTGGATACTACAGAGCAACAGTTGAAAATGCAAAATATGAAAAAGTAGATGGAATAGGGCGCATTGTAGCTCGTGTTACGATCAATAATGCTCGGGCCGATGAAAAAGCAATTGATCTTTCAGAAGTACAGTATTTTGTTAAAGATGAAAAGACGGGAAAAAATATGAAGGTCAAGTTATGCCTATATACGAAGAGAAATTCAAAAGTGTGCCAGTTGGCTACTCTTTAACTTTTGACGTTTCATTTAAGACGGAAAATCCACCAAAATATTTCAATAATATGTATCTATATATGGATAGTAAGCTTGATCCATTTGGAGATATCCATTGGAAGCTTGATAATCTAGTATCTAAATGAAAAGATGTCTAATTTAGGCATCTTTTCTTGTTTAGTGAGTTGTCTATACCATTTATTTTTTATTTGTATACTCTTATATGATAGCAAGTTATCGTGTTGTAAATAGATGTAGTATTTTTATAGCATTGAGAAGTTTTAGTCCTTTGCTTCTTTGGTTATATTCATGACACTTACCATTCATTCGGTAGAGTTTATGCTGCAGTTCTTTTGAAGAAAACTCTCGTTTTCTAGTTTATGGAAAAAGATTATCGTGTCAAAATATCAGAAAAGTCAAAAAATAAAGGTGGATAAGAAGTATGTCTATATTAGAGAAAATTAAAGAAAATGTTTCGAAGGTCATTGTAGGAAAGGAAGAAGTAATTGATTTAGCAATGATTGCCCTAGTCGCAAACGGACATGTCCTATTAGAAGACGTACCAGGGACAGGGAAAACAACATTAGCCAAAACACTTGCGAAGAGTATTGATGGAGCTTTTCAACGTATTCAGTTTACGTCTGATACATTGCCTGGTGATGTAGTGGGATTAGAGTATTTTGATATGAAAGAAAGTGATTTTAAAACGAGAAAGGGGCCTATTTTTGCGAATCTTGTATTAGTAGATGAAATTAATAGGGCAGTTCCGCGCACGCAATCTGCATTGTTAGAAGTAATGGAGGAACGAACCGTAACAATTGCAGGCGTAACGCATGTTTTACCAAAACCGTTTATTGTATTGGCGACGCAAAACCCTTTAGAGTCGGCAGGAACTTTTACACTTCCAGATGCGCAGTTGGATCGTTTTTTATTAACCATTCGTCAAGGGTATCCAAATCGGAAATATGAGAAGGAAATGTTAAAACGATTTAAAGAAAATAATCCATTTAACGACCTGCAAAGTGTTGTAACTCTCTCTGACATATTGGAGTTACAAGAGCAATCGAAAAAGATTCATATGCACGATGAGGTGGAAGAATACTTGCTTGATATTGTAGAAGCGACGCGAAATCATGATTTAGTAGAAATTGGGGTAAGTCCGCGTGGGTCTTTAGCTTTTATGAGAGCGGCGCAGGCAAGGGCGTTATTAAAGGGGCGGGACTATGTAACTCCTGATGATTTGAAAGCTTTGGCAGCTCCGGTTTGTGCCCACCGGTTAACGTTAACAATTGAAGGGGATATGAAAACAACAAAAGTAGATGTACTGCAAGGAATTTTAGAAAAACTTGCAGTGCCAGTGGAAAGCGTATGAATGAGATTATAAAAAGGAAACATCCGTTAATGGAACCTCTCTCTATAGGGGGAATCGGTGTTATTTGTCTTATACTCGTCGTATTTACCAATCAATTTTTCATTGTAGCTATCTTTTTATTTTATTTGCTGCTAGTTGGATTTTTGTATTTGTATATGAAGGTAGTCATGAAAGTGAAATGGGATATTTCCCAAAATCAACAGAGACTATTTATGAGCGAAAGCGGAGCGTGTACAGTGCAAATTGTAAATGAAGCACGTTTTCCCATTTTTAAAGCAGCTCTTCAGTTTCGTTCTAATGAACAAATAGAGTGGGAAACGGATCAGAAGATGCAGCGTTCGCATCACTCTTATCACATTCCTCTCCAAATAGAAGGAAGAGATATGATAACAATTACGTTAGGGGGGAATGCAAATGAAAGAGGGAGGCAAGGATGGCAAGCTGCAGAACTTATGATATCAGATCCATTCGGCCTTATAACGTATTACTTGCCTATTGAACAAAAGACACTCCCTGAATTTCATATTCTTCCGCAAATGTCGAAAGTAACGATACCGGAAATGACAACATGGAAGCATGGATTTCGCAGAGCAGCTGTTTCTCCGTTATATGATGAAACGAAAATAGTAGGCGTGAAAGAATATGAGGGGGAATCGTTTCGCTCGATCCATTGGGGATCGACTGCGAAAACTGGGGTAATAAGTGCAAAAAAGTATGAATATACACAAGGCGATTGTTATGCGCTATATGTAAATGTATTAGGGAAAACAGGATATACGCTTCGTACGGATATGGAATATTTAATTCAAGTCGCGGCGGGGGTATGCCGGGAGTTAATTTCACAAGACTGCTCGTTCGAATTATGGATAAATGGAGTACAGGAACAAGGTGTCATTCATTTAAAGGGGGGAAAACATCGAAAACAACTTTATAAAGCAATGGATCTTTTATCCTCGTTAACCGAAAAGGATACGCCGCTGAATACACATTTCTTTTATCAAACAGGATTCCGAAGACAAGAAGCAGGGTGTATCCCATTAATTATTGGATATCCACCTGAAAAACAAAAAGGGTGGATACAAATTGTGAAGTAAAGGGAGGAACGGTGAATACATTGAAATGGGGATCACGTGTTATATTTTGTTTCCTAGCTATTGGTCTTTGCTTTATATTAGCGATTGGAATAACGAAAGGCGCTTTTTTCGCAAAGGAACAGGTAATAGATTCTTCTCAATCAAAGGTAGGAGAGGGTGGTGAACCGCTAACACCAAGAAAATGGAAATTCATAGGAGAAGGAACGCCGATGGAACCAGGGGAGGATTCAGGAGTATTATATGAAATTGAAGATCCACCAGATTTTAATAAAGATGGATATTATAAGAAAGGGGATTTCAAAGGAATTCCTCGAGATAGAAAGGTGCCAATTGGCGGCGAAGAGTTTCTAGGAGTTAGCACTGAAAATATATTTATACAAATTGGCATCCTTTTCTTAGTAATATTAATCGTATTTTTCATCTTTCGTCGTATGCGGAATAAGAAGCAGCAGATTCATAATATATCTTTGAAACAAAAAGAAATACGAAAAATTGGGACCGATGCAGAACCAGAGGATCAAGACAGCTTAATCCTTCCAGCAGAAGAAGTGCGAGCAATGCTAATCAAATGGGAACTAACTTTACCGAAATTTGAAAAGAGAAGGTTTCAAGAAACGGTTCAACAATGGTTTTCCCGTATTCGCAAAAGCGATGATATTATTCCAGTTTATGAGAAAGTAAGATATGGGGAAGGAACTGCTTCAAATGAAGAATTACAGATGATGCGGAGATGGATAAGTGAACATGTAAAGAAAAGTTTATAGTGAAAAAAGAGATAGAAGGAGAAAGTTTGCTATTAGCGGAAGTATTACTGTATTGTTTCATCCAAACTGATATGAGAAGGTGGATATAGAATGACCGTTAAAAAACTTTGCTTTTTACCAGCTGGCCGCTGTATGTTGGATCATTCTTCTGTTAATAGTACGCTTACTCCTGGTAAACTGTTGAATTTGCCAGTATGGTGCTATCTTTTGGAAACGACAGAAGGTCCAATTTTAATAGATACAGGGATGCCAGAAAGCGCAGTAGATAATGAAGATCTTTTTAAGGGAACGTTTGTTGAAGGGCAGATTCTTCCGAAAATGAAACCGGATGATAGAATCGTAAATATTTTAAAACGAGTGGGTTATGCGCCAGAAGATCTTCTCTGTGTTATTAGCTCTCATTTGCATTTTGACCATGCTGGGGGGAATGGGAGCTTCAGCCATGCACCCATTATTGTGCAACGAACTGAACATGATGCAGCTTTACATAGAGAAGAATATTTAAAGGAATGCATATTACCAGATTTGAACTATCAAATGATTGAGGGAGATTATGAAGTAATGCCTGGTGTTCAGTTGCTCTATACACCAGGGCATTCCTTGGGTCATCAATCAATACTCGTTAAAACGGAAAAGTCAGGTTCTGTTTTATTAACAATTGATGCATCTTACACACAGGAAAACTTTGAGCAGGGTGTCCCGTTCGCAGGATTTGATTCAGAAATGGCCTCCCAATCTATTAACCGATTAAAAGAAATTGTTTTGGATGAAAAACCTATCGTTTTCTTTGGGCATGATATGGAACAAGAGAAAAGGTGTAAAACATTTCCTGAATTTTTATAATGTACTCATTTTATGGAAATAAAACATAATATAACTACACCTTTTTTTCATACGGATTTATGGAGATATGATTTTCTAATAAAATTTAAAAAGGTGGAAGGTATGAGGGAAATCATAATGCTGTTTAGTGTAATGATATGTTTTTTGGCGTTAATTGGGTGTGATCGCATATTCATATGCTGGAGAAAGTAAGCATTAGAAAGGAAAATATGTTATCTCACAAACGGATGATAGCGAATTTGGAGAAGGTTCAATTACTTATAAAGGAAAAGATAGGGAAAACATCAATGAAGCAAAATGGAAAGTTGAGAATAGTAGTGGCAAACAAGAAGGAACGGGATTTATTGATAGAGGCATAATTCAATTGAAATCATCATGTTCAGGTTGTGCAGTACAGGATAAGGAAGAAGCATTTCTTGTCACAATTGAATGGGGTGGAAAGAAAGAGGCATTTGAAATGAAATACAAGTAAGTGTGATTGTTGGGCTAAATGAAAATATATTGGTTGTGAACTACCCGCCACTTAAATTCTAACGAACTTTGAAGTGGGGGCTTCTCAGTTCTACGACGAAAGTAACCTTTCGTCTCCCTGAGCGTTACTTCGGGTTATTCCACCCCTAGATGTCCAACGCTTGGACGTTCTTTTTTACGGTTGATATTTTACGCAGGAACCGAACGGCTTTGTTTTCGCACTTTGTTTTCTTCCTGCAACCTTATATATCAAGTTATCAAAAAACTTCATGTGTCTAGTTTATCAAAAATCTTTTGGCTATGCCAAACCGAAATTCATCTCCCACCTAGCGTTGGGCTATCGGCCTACACACGCTTGAGGAAGGAGAATTCTTTCGGATGGAGTGTTAAAAAATGAGCGGTGAAATAAAAGGCTTAGGATGGTGGATAGAATAGAATAAAAAAGAACCTTAAATTTGGATGGATGAAAAAAATTAAGGTCCTTTTCTCTGTTAGTGAGGGTATTATTTTGTTTCTGCTTTAGGTTGGGTAAAAAAGAAGATAAAAATAATTAAAGGAAGAGCGAGCAGAAAGACCCCATTCTTAGATGGTTGAATAGTAGGAATATCGGTTAAAGCCATGTTATCATTCCTTTGTAAGTGTTTTTAATAAGCTTGGATTCACATGAAAATGTTTGGACACAACCTTTTGAAAGAAAGTATAATCTCGTTTTAAGTAAGGGAGAGAAGGTTCAAGTTTAGGAACACCGAAAATGGGCCCACTAACATTAATGGTAAATCTGCCAGGTGCAATAAAGCTACCCGTAACACCAATTTCATCATTGAATAATAATACGGCGAGGATAACGTCTATTATATCAATAATCACATTCGTAGTTTGTTTTTCGAATTTACCTTCTAATCGACTTTCACCTGTTAATGGTCCTCCTAATGAAACGCGAAACCCTCCTGGTGTCACAAAAACTCCTATAATGGTGATTTGTCCCGTTAACAATAGTGCGACTGTCACAATATTGAGATCGCGTTGGATAGACCGTATGACTTGTATATCTTTTGTAATTTCGATATTTTTTTCCAATATTGTCACACCCTCTAGATACATATTATTCTGAGCCATGTTGAATGTGAGTAAGGATAAGGATGAAATATAGGAATTTATGTAGTAGTGGAATCAAATGTAACAATAAGTATTAGCGGATATCAAGGATGAATTTTTTTCAATGTTTGCTAATGCTTGTTGGTTGATGTTTCTTGATTACTGTACAGATGGATCGGGCTTTAACAAATTGTTTTTGTAACGAATCAATAAACCACTTTAGTGGTTGCTTTTATTTATAATAATTATAATTAAGAAGTATAGTTGTTTAGAAGGGGTGGTAGGATGAGTAAAAACTTTATTATATTTGGAGCAAGCCAAGGGCTAGGCGATGCATTTGTAAAAGGCTTACCCACCAAGGGAGATACAGTATGGGCGGTGTCACGCACACGACCAAGTAGTTTAGATATAAATGACGGTGTAAATCGTAAATGGCTCACAATTGATTTATCTAGTCAACAACAAATTCCTTCTTTTAAAGAAACGTTAAAAGACATTGCTATTGATGTATTAATTTATAATGTCGGAGTATGGGAAAAGCGTGGTTTCGAATATGACTATACGTTTGATAAGGATGAAGTTGAAGATATTTCGAACTTAATCAATATTAATTTAACTTCCACTATTACTTATATTCAGGCGCTTTTACCTAATTTAAGACAGGCGAAAAACGGAAAGATTATTTTAATTGGTTCCACAGCAGGGTTAGATCATACGAATAATGCGCAAGTTTCGTTTGTCACGTCTAAATTTGGCTTACGTGGTATTACGAATGCTTTACGTGAGCATGTGAGAAAAGACAAGATCTCTGTAACGTGTATTAATCCAGGAGAGCTTGCTGCTGAAGTACCTTATGAAGAAGGTGCAGAAAAGGCAATTATGTTGTATGGAGGGACACGTATTCCTGTGCAAGATATTGTAGCGATTGTTCAATGTGTTATGAATTTATCGCCAGTTTCATGTGTAAAGGAAATTAATATTCCTGCCATAACAGACTTAAATGCATGATTGTATAGCATATGAATAGGTTTTTTTGTATATTATAAAAATTAATCATTGGTACTAAATACAGCACGTATTTTGATCAATCTTTTTTGAAAATGAGAGCTGGTGCTTTTGTATCACCGGACAACAAAGTATGAAATCAATGTAATGTGACAGATATCTCATAAAAAATGATTTAGACTATAGAAAAAGTATTAAACTATTAAAAAATAGTTGTAGACTCAAAGTGCTTTCTGTACATGAAAGCACTTTTTACTATCTTTTAATTGTTTCAGAATAGGCATATTTAGTCATGCTCATTTTTAAGGATAAATAGTGTTTTAAGAGTTTTTTAGTTTATTTGAATGAAAGTTCGTTTTGTTTTCGTTCTTAAGTTGATGGGCATGGGGCTTAGCCGAGATACGTGTAAAAATGGGTATCTTACAAAAAGGTAATCTTTATGTAAGGTTATTAGATAGTTCATTTACTATCCTAATGTAATAATAAGAGTGTAAGAAGCAATCATAATTTTTTTAGAATGCAACTTCAAAAATATAGAGGAGGATTAACGTGTGAAAAATTTATGGCTACTTAAAAATAAAGCAGACAACAGAAATAATAAGTTTGTAGATAAAATACCTAGTTGGATATATCTTCTAATATGCAGTGTTGGTATCATGGTTCTCTTTTATGGAACGCAATTAATAGTGGGTACTTCACTTCAAACTATCTTTAATTTTATTCAAGAAACTAGTTCTACATATCGTTTTATAGGAGTCATTTGTACTTTTATTGGAATATGGATGCTGCTCCTAGTGTATGTTTACATATTTAAGAACCCGATTTCTAGTATAGGATTTACCAGAGATTGGTCATATAAGATTATTTCGAATATACTTAGTGGTCTAGCGATTGGTATGTTTATTAATTTTGCAGGTATCTATATTTACTCTCTTATGTTTAATGTTCAAATCGGATTTACAGAACAAATCTCTAATTTTAATGTTTATCCATATGTTTTATTATGTTTTGTTACTTACCTTATCCAGGGCGGCGCAGAGGAACTGTTTTTAGAGGGTTTTTAACGAAATGGCTCGTGAAAAAATATAATCTTTTACTTGTCTTTCTTTTCACTTCTATTCTATTTTCTCTCATGCATTCCTTGGGTGGATTTAATCTAGTATTTTTGACGTATGCTCTTTGTTTTGGATTTTTATTATTTTTAGTTGCTGTTGATAGTAATTGTATATATAAAAGCATGGTAATTCATGGGGTTTATAACGCGTCCGAGACGCTGTTTAAATTAAACGGTGACAGTATGGGGAGAGAGCATTTATTCTATGCAAATGCTAACATGGAGGCTTATCAGGATAAGGCCTATCTTATCATCTCAGCAATAATACTTGTTTTCTGTGTATATTATTTAATAAAACTGCACAAAAAGAATCCAAAATGGTATTTCATGAGAAGCAACCAGGATTGTTAATTATAGTTTAGGAGACCCCATGATTATCAAGCTAATCTAACGATGTGATTCTAATCCGTAATTACACTCTTTTCTGTTTATACTTTTAGTTTACCAAAAGAACCTTAAATGAAGTTCGTATTTTTATAATTTTTTAACTGGTTTTCAAGGGTATTTACAAGTAGATGGATATAGTGGTTATCATCAAGTACTGGATGTCACCCTTGTGGGATGTTGGGCGCATGCCAGACGGAAGTTTGATGAAGCCTTAAAGGTTTTACCTGATTCACAGAAGGGGAAAAAAGTGAAGTAAACAAAAAAGTAACTCCAAAATCAACTTTTATTGTATATTTTGGAGTTACTTTACGGTTACTCTATGCTTGTTTCTAAAGTTAAATCTGTATAGGAATTATCCTCACCTATATTTAAGATTACTTCACATTGACGTAATCTCAATTTAAAGAGCGTTATAGAATCATGATAAACTTCAGGATTTGATCTCATTTTATGCAGTGTATCTTGTTTTTCTTGTATTTCTAAATGAGTGTTTTCTATAGCTTGTTTCAACGCGCCAAATGGATTTTTAAAGAACATATTAATATCCCGCTCTAGTGCGTTTTCAAATAGCTCAAATTGCAAGAAAAATTTGTTTATAATAGAAGCCGTTACATCGGTATAATCTTCATTTTCTAAATACTGTTTGTATTTGTTATATAGCATAGCTTTATTTTTAGGAAGAACTCCAAATAATTTCCCGGCACTTTTCAATAAAAATTGTGCTGGTGTAAATCGGCGTAAGATATTTACTTCTTCCATTTGTATTCTAGTTGTCATTCTATCAGTATCTCTGCGCCAGTCATCAAGCACTTTAAAGTCACATTCTAACTGTATTCGATTTTCTCCACATAAAGAATTAAGTCCTTCACTGATTTCTTCTAAGTACGATTGACTTTGAAGGAACTCGTTATTAGAAATTGCAATCCAATTTTGCATAGAGCGAGCAAGATTAGGTAACACAGTTTGTTCTAGATATTTTTGAACTCTTTCGTTCATCGCTGTATTTAGTTCAATATCAATGTGCCCAAAATCGCTTTCTTCACTAATTAAATCAGAACAACTCTGCAATAGTTTCGGAATATGTTCTGTAAGATCATTAGTAATTTCGTTTTTCATTGTACGATATGATTGTGTAATGAAATGAATTTTTTCCTTCTCAAAAGCAGTAAGGTTATTAATAAAACCATTTAGTTTAACTAACATATCTTCATTCCAATTAATAGAATCCACTAGGTTGTTTTCCATCTCGACGCGTTTATCCAAAAGATATGTAATTGTTTTTCGAATGAAAAACAATAGCTTTTCAGTACGTTCTGCATCGATATTTTTATGGTTAAAGTTAAAATGAATAAACTCAGTTAAATCGTTTAGTTGTTGACTATTTGTATATAACGAAGAGTAAGGGAAAATTCTCGCATGCGGGAAATATGCGTTTATTCTCGCTTGCGTATCATGTATAACTCTTTTTGCTTCTGCTTCACTGTAAATGTTATCGATTTTATTTAATAAGAAATGAATTTGTAGATTTGGTGTATGTTCTTGAATACTTAATAGAATGTCACGTTCTTTGTCAGTAAAAGGTGAATCCGCATTCAATATGAATAATAATTCGTCTACAGAATTTAAATATTCGAATGTCTCATCTCTAGTGTCGTTGTTCCTATTAAAGCTAGGTGTAACAACGAATGTAAGTTTATTTTTACTTAAAAATCTGCATGGTAATTTAAATTCAACACATGCTCTATCTCTATATGTTTGGCGGTGTAGAGACATCATGTTATGGAAATCAGAGAAATTCTCAGTTGTTGTAATTGTTGAATCTGTTATAGCGTTAATTTCTGTATGAGCGTCATTTTTAAAGACAACTACATTTGAGATTGAGTTTTCTAATATATTTTCTCCTAGTATAGAGTTAATAAATGAAGCTTTTCCGTTTCCTGAAGTTCCAGTTACTAAAAGGCGATTTGTTCTTAAATCTGCAAGCTCGCCAACTAACCATCTAAATCGATGACCCATTTCTAAATCATGTTTTTGTGCCCACTGTGTAATAGATTCAAAAAGATGTAAACTATACTCTAAGCCATTCACATGATTAATAGAATATGACAGTAGGTTTTCCGCATGTTTTATATTTGCTGAATCTATTTTGGAAGGGAAAATCTCATCCCATGCCAATACTGCTGCAGATGGAAATACAGAATGAGACGGATTGGCTACCTTTAACCAATTTGTTAAAAGATTTGGAATGATATCGTGTAATTGTCTTAGCGTATATTGACCTTGAATTAATTCAAAGTACGTTTCTTCGTAAAGAGAAGAAATTTTGTCCCATATATCGGACGAATGTATTTCGATATGTAAGAAAAATTCATTTATTGTTTTAAGCCATAATAAGTAATTTTGTTCATTTTTATAGCTGTGCCAAAGTGATGAAACAATTTGCGTAAATTGTACTTGATCTACATTATTTAATGTAACTAATACTTTATAAAAATAGTCTGGTGAAATATTTTTAGTAAATCCTTTATCGATATATTCTTTTAGAACCTCAAACCATGGAAAAGATTCTGTTCGAATTAACTCATTCACAGCAAGCTCTACTGCACTGTCAAAATCTTGCTGTTCTTCATAAAAGGAACGTGCAATTGTTGTGACGTTTGGATAATCGGGATTTAAAGAAACCGCTTCTTTAATAACAGCGAAAGCTGAATCAAGATTATTTTGCTCGATGTAAAGAGACAGTAATTGCAGTACAATTTCGGTCATAAGTATTTTGTTATCAGTAGTAATGGAGGTATAAACATTTTCAGCAACTGATAATTGGTTAAGTTCGAAGTAAGCATCCGCAATATTTTTTTGTGCCCATGGTGCTAATTCATTACTGACTTTCTCCCATTTAAAAATAGCTGTTTCAAAATCTTGATGGTGATAATAAAATTCACCTTGTGCAAAACGAATATAAGATCCATCGGAAATCTCATTTTTTTGTTCGTTTAAATAAGCTCCTCCAAGTACTTGAAGAGGTGGATGTGTTTCATTCTCCATTAGGAATGTTTCATAATATATCTTTTTTATTAATTGTTTTTCTAATCTCATTTTTTCCTCCACTATATCTTGAAAAATACATTTTTCTCCATTTGTCAATATTTTTTTTGTATTTATGCTTTTTATTTTAACAAAGAATTTCTTTTGGAAAATTTCAATTTCCTTTCATTTTTTAAGTAAGATTGAATTTTAATGAGAAAAGTTTCAGTTTTTTTTCAATTTCCTTTCACTTGTGAAACAACATTAGATGTTCCTAATAACTCGATACGAATATACATTAAGTTGTAATATTCCATGTAGGGTTCTGTTGCAAAGTTTATTAAAGAATAGAGGAAATCATCCAAAAGCTCTTTATTTTATGTAATTGCAAATAAATTTCGCAATTGATCATACGCCGAAAAACCGAAATCAGGGTTCAGATTTCGGTTTTGTTTATATAAAGCGTGAACGGTTTCAATGCCTTTCAAGGTTCGTGAAGCATGACGAAGACCAACAAAACACCCAAGAAATCCGCATGTTCCACCTCCTACAGAAGAATGGACGGAAATCTCATCGATATGAGAAGAAAACAGTCTTTGATGTTTTGGGTGTTGTCTATGAGTCTAATGGATTGAGAAAGCAAAAGAAAGCTGCATCATTTTTAAAAGTAGGCCTATTGAGGCTTATTCTCCGACACTGATTTTTAGAGCGGGATGGATAGATGATACCGCCCGCCCTTTTGCGAGCCGGTTTACCAATCTTTTCATCAGGATCCAAACGATTCCGCTCCTGAAAAAAAGTGACATTTATTTCCTTAATACACCCACAAATTAAGAAGAAAATAGTTATCAGGAGGTGATAAAACATGAACAATGAAAAGCAAAGAAATACCGATCACACGCACCCGGTAGAGGGGAAATATTGTAGTAATGAAGGGGAAAAAGTTTGTTCTGGTGACCGTACGTTTGTATGTAAAAATAATCATTGGATAGCTAGAGGTGAATTTTGTCCAGACGATAGTACGATGTAACTTGTGTCAAAGCGATAAGGCCTGAGAAATCAGGTCTTTTTTTACGAAAAATAATGAAGATGTTGTCGTTGTAATTCCTGTACGCTAAGGAACCGACTTTTTTAGATTGGCTGGTTCAACTAAACCAGCTTTTTCAACTTCAATGGCTTCATAAATATGGGCTTTCAAGATGGTTTCCATTTCAATTATTTCTTGAACATTGGTGAACCGAATCTGGCGCGCCGTCTGTGCATTCTCCGTTTGTTGGATTAGAATCCCATGGGCATCCTGTAACAAGGCACCTTTGTGAAACAGAAGCGCACAATATTCTTTAAATCCATGTATTAAAACTATGTTTTTTTTCTCAAACGTGTAATAAGGATGCATCCATTTAAATTCTTCGGTTAGCTCACAGTCAAGAACGATATTTCTCAACTTCTCATATTCTTCCTTCCACTTTTTGGCTGCATTTAAAAATTCATCAATCTTGAATCATTTTCCATTATCCACTTGGCAAGCGTTCTTGATTTTCTGGCAAGATGGCATCTAAACAATTAATATTTTTGGCAATTAATTGTTTTATCATTTTAACCGAGAAGACCCCCTCCTCTAAACGAAGTGAAGGTGGGGGATGAATCGGTTTTGTCTTTTTTAAAGAAAATGTCTCTTTTTAATAGAACGTATGTTTGTTTTGTTGTATAATGATTTTATCAAACAAAATGAGGTGAGAACAGGTGAAGAAAGCGTATTTTTCGAAACGGATCTATAAGACGGATTTACCACATGAGATGGTAGATGCATTAACACAGACAATCGAAACATTTAATCGGGCGAAACGCTTTGCATTTCAAACAATCGTCCGGGAAAAACGGTGGAACCGTAAGATGCATACAGACAGTCTTCATCTTGTTCTCAAGCGAAACTATCAATTGAATGATTACTATGCAAACAGTGCGATGCAAGAAGCAAAGGCGTTGTTTACTGGTTTAATGGAGTTACAAAAAATATATGAGAAACAAACACAAGAGAAGCTAAAGAAACTCAAGAAAAAATTGAAACAAGAACGGACAAAACTAACAAATCTTCGTAAAATCAAACAAAGTTGTGTGAAGGGAAAGCTGACGTTCCCGAAAAACACCCGCTTCGCGAAGCACAACAACCTCATCTCCTTATCTCGTAAAAAAGACACCTTAATTTGGCTGAGTGAATATCTGTTTGAGTACCAGTACTTAGATGTTCAAATTAAAAGGATTCAGGCAAAAATCGGCCTTTTAACCCACCGGCAATACCGTTTGACGCAAAAACTTTCATCCTATCAAACGAATATTCCAAGCGCAGTATTTGGAAGCAAAAAACTGTTTCGCTCCCAATTTACAATCGATGAGTTTGTACGTAACCATGATAAATGGAAAACATTATTTTCTCGTGCTCGAAATAAACAACTTATATTATCTGGCCGTAAAGATGCCAAACATGGGAATTTTTCGTTTCAGTACGTGCCTGGGACAAAGGAATTATGGATGACGACAAGTTCTGGGAAAACACTTACGTTTCCATCTGTTACATTCCCGTATGGACAAGAAATCATGGAAGAAGTAATCACAACCCAATTACAGTGTAAGAATAAGAAAAAACATGGCAAACCGATTGCGTGGTCTGTGGAAGATCATGGGGAGTATTACATTGTGAAATGTTTAGTCGATGTGCCGGGAAATTCTCATACGAATTATAGTACATCAGATGGCGCAATTGGTGTGGATTGCAATCTCGAACATTTTGCTTGGGCAAATGTAACGAAGGATGGGAATTACAAAGGAAGTGGTTCCCTCCGTTTTTCAATTCTAGGTAAATCCACCGGCCGAATCACAAAGATAATTGAGGCGGAAGCCATTCGCTTAGTGGATTTAGCGGAGCGATATAACAAACCAATTGTACTAGAGAAATTAGATGCGACTCAATCGAAAACAGGGGATCGCTACGGGAATAAGAGAGCGAATCGAATGAAGAGTATGTTTGCGTATGAGAAGATGACAAGTGCAATTCTGGGTCGTGCAGATAAAAGGGGCGTTGCTGTCTTTCAAGTGAATCCCACTTACACTTCGATCTCAGGAAAGATGAAATATATGCGGAAACTCGGTATCTCTATTCATCAATCCGTTGCTTTTACGATTGGACGCAGAGGGCTAGGGTATAAAGAAAAAGTGCCCCAAGTGCTGCAGCCGTATATTCCAAAGAAAGAGGCGCACCACTGGAGTCATTGGCATCAACTGAATAATCGATTGGATATTCGCACGCATCATTTCTATCAGCTATACGATGTAGATCAGCCGAAAAAAGCCTTACAAATCGAACGGTTACACTTGTTTGAAAGTGAAAAAAAAAACTAGCAAAGCTACTTGCACGATAAAAAAGGACGCTTTGTCCCAGTCTCTTACGCTTATTACCAGAGCAGATAACAAGTCTAGGAACTGGATACATGACAAGGTATTCTACTCTCGATATAAGAAAAAGTAGCTGTACCTGTTGTGTTTTCCTTTCGTTGGAAGATAGAATGGGTCGTCTTACATAAGGACACTACTGAACTTCTATATCGTTGTATCCTTTTTGTTGAACGAGGGGAACTGTTTTTGCTAGGGCAGAAACAGGAGAATCCCCCATCTACCTCAAGCTCGTGTAGAGGTAGTTCAATTCTATGCCTTTAAATACAGCAGGGTTGAATGCTTTACCAAGAGAATTGGGTTCACATGCCTCTGTGCTATCTATGAAAAATGGAACTATTACAGCTATCCAACTAGAGAAATTAGCTTCTATCTTGGGCTCAAATGATGCTTATACCTTTATGTTAGTTTTATCTATTGTAGC
Organism: Bacillus cereus group sp. N21; assembly: GCF_016483395.1. Taxonomy (NCBI): domain Bacteria; kingdom Bacillati; phylum Bacillota; class Bacilli; order Caryophanales; family Bacillaceae; genus Bacillus; species Bacillus cereus group sp. N21. The sequence continues at coordinate 14,892 of NZ_JAEHBX010000026.1, read as the reverse complement.
GTTAATATTTGCATGCTTTATGCCTAAAAAAACAGCAATACCAAAAGCAAAGGTTAACCAAGTAACAGATTAATTAATGTCATATTCAAGATGAAAGTTAAAGCAAGTGACCTAATAATTGAGATCACTTGCTTTTTCATTATAATTGTTTAACATAGCCTTAGATAAAAATAGATCATTAGTATTGATCCTTCAAACTAATGGCATAAAGCATCGTATCTTTTTTAGAAATATCATGACTTAATTTCAAATTCACAAAAAAGCTGGATGACTTGCCCTTGAGCTTTTTTTTTAATAATTATAACAAAACTGATTTATTATAATTGTTTATGAACTTAACTTTATCTTATAGAGGAATCGATCTACAGAGGGAGATCTCAAAGAAAAAATAAAATTATCCTTAGAGTAGGAAAACTAAAATTACATCTTCCAAAAAATGTCTTAGCGTAGGTTTTATGTCATTTGGTTGGCGGGACCCCATTGCCATCAAGCTAAGAAATTCATTGTTCCCCAAAACGAAAAAAATGAGCTAAATTATTATACATAACTTTGGAAAGATAAAATCTTTGTTTTTTTATTTTGAATATTCAGAATTAAAATTTTTACAACACATATTAGCTGAACTACTATACCAAAAAATGAGACTCAGAGATACTACATCAAAAGATTCATTAGGGAATTGTAATTGCTCTGCATTCATTGGTAGAAGTGTAATAGGTTTTTCATGTATTTTTGCTTTGTTTAACAAATCTTGTGAGAGATCAATTCTTGTAAGCTGGACATCAGAAGGTAGAAAACGAAAGTCTTATCTGGTTCCAACGCCAACAAATAAAAGATGCTGTTTTGATTTGAGAGGAAGAGGAGAAAAAGATTTCTTCCTTGCATTTATTCCGCTATTCGTGGGCAGTAAGAATCTCAACTCAAACTTCAGCAAAAGCAAAGAAGTTAGGCGGGGGATCAACTGTCCGTAAAAGCCCGATTGGTGAGGGCTAATAGTCAGAGGGGGATGAAGAAAAACCCTCTGATTAAAGTTTCACTTTATAAATAATTTGTTTTGCATTCTGTAATCATGAATTACAGAACCAATTTTATCTATAACTTTAAATTTTGTGAGATTGTAGGTTAATAAAAATAGGTGTAGATGTAAAATAAAGTCATGATGTTTGTAAAAAAGCTGTATGAATGGTGTTTTAAACCATACCACTAGTGAAAGAAAATACACATGTGGTGGACCTTTTGAGATAGATGTAATTATGTAAAAATGTTAGTAAGGGGGCAAGGAAGTGTTTAATGATTTTAAGTTTGTAGACAATCGTCCGGTGTATATCCAATTGAAGGATCATTTGAAAAAAATGATTATGAAAGGTCAACTATTGGAGCATCAGAAGCTCCCATCTACCCGAGAATTAAGCAAATTATTATCGATTAGTAGAACTACTGTTCTCACTGCTTACGCAGATTTAGAACAAGAAGGCCTAATCTATGCGATAAAGGGAAAAGGAAATTTTGTAGGGAAGGTCGATGCATCCCAAACACCATCTATTGAACTAAACTGGAAAGAAAAGCTCAATAAAGTTACCTTGCAAGCTGATGAATTGGATTTAATGAAGCACGGTGTTCGCTGGGAAAAAGGCATGATTTCATTCAATAGCATTGCCCCGGATGAAAAACTTTTTGATGTTGAAAATTTTAAAAGGGCTTTTTTGACGAGGTTATCCAATGAAGGTGATATCATTTTGAACTACGGATATGCCAAAGGTTATAGACCCCTAATTCATTACCTTCTTCATTATATGGAAATGAAAGGAGTAGACATTTCCAATAAAGATATTCTTATCACGAATGGCTTCACTGAGGGTCTGGATATTTTATTGTCTTCTTTAGCTAAAAAATCCGGGCGTATTATTTGTGAAAACCCTACCCATCATACTGCATTAAAGCTTTTTCGATTACATGGATATGAAATCCACGGGATGGAGATGAAGGATGATGGTATCGATATTTGTCAAGTTGAGAAAAGCTTGTCCGAAACAGATTTTGATTTTGCATATCTAATTCCGTCCTACCATAACCCTACCGGGATTGTCACCTCCTCTGAAAAAAGGTCTAAAATTATGAAACTTTTTTCAAAATATCAAATTCCAATTGTAGAGGATGGATTTAATGAGGAATTACGTTATTCAGGTTCACATTTAGCGCCGTTATTGACTTTTTCCGGACCCGGGAACAATGTTATCTATATTAGCAGTTTTTCAAAAGTTCTTTTTCCGGGCTTACGTGTTGGTTGGATTTTAGCGGATAAGAAATTAATCCACTACTTGGAAAGTATGAAAAGGGCACGAAATATTCATACGTCCACATTGGATCAGGCAGTACTGTATCAATATTTACATGATGGCTATTTCGAAAAATATTTAAAAAAGGCCAAGTCAATTTATAAGAAAAAATATGAACTAGCCCTTAATTCTTGTAATGAATACATTCCATTTAAAAGAATGACTGGAGATGGCGGACTTCATCTTTTTATAGAGTTAGAAAAAGGAATAAATGCACGTATACTTTTGAAAAAATGTTATCAAAAGGGAGTTGTTTTTTCTCCTGGAGATGTCTTTTACACGGATGGAAAGGGAAGTAATACGTTTCGATTAGGATTCTCTCGGTTAAAAGAGGAAGATATTCTCAATGGGATTAAGATAATTGGTGATACCTTAAAAAATGAAAATTAGGAGTTGGAACAATGAGAGTTGGCGTTATTATGGGAGGCGTGTCTTCCGAAAAACAAGTGTCACTCATGACAGGGGAAGAAATGATTGCACATTTGGATAAGAGTAAGTATGAAGTAGTGCCTATTAAACTAAATGACAAAAAAGAGCTTGTTGAAAAGGTAAGGAATCTTGATATTGCATTGTTAGCACTTCATGGAGAATATGGGGAGGACGGTACGATTCAAGGGACACTAGAAACTCTCGGTGTTCCATATACCGGAAGTGTCATGCTATCAAGCGGTATTTGTATGGATAAAAATATGTCGAAAAAAATGATTCGTTATGAGGGCATTCAAACACCAGATTGGATTCATCTTTCAAATACGGAAGAGCTGCAGCTTGATGAAATAGATAAAATGGGATATCCGTTAGTAGTAAAACCAAATTCAGGTGGTTCCAGTGTAGGGGTAAAGATCGTATACGATAAGGATTCTTTACTTTCTTCTCTTGAGGATGTATTCAAATGGGATTCTGAAATAGTGATTGAAAAATATATAAAGGGCGAAGAAATTACATGTTCTATTTTGGACGGAAAGCTTTTACCAATCATTTCGATTCAACATACGGCTGAATTTTTTGATTATCATGCGAAATACGATGATATCGCTACGATTGAAGAGGTTGTGGAACTTCCGGCTACAACATATGAACGTGTTGTTGAAGCTGCAATGACCTGCTATAGAGCATTAAAATGCAGTGTTTATGCTAGGGTGGATATAATTATAAAAGATGGAATCCCGTATGTGATGGAAGTGAATACATTGCCGGGGATGACAAAAAATAGCTTGTTGCCTAAAAGTGCCCATGCGGCAGGAATCTCATATAGTAAGCTGTTAGATATGATTATAGAAACCTCATTACAAGTTAGAAAGAGCGAAGGTTTCTAATGGTGTATAAAATTAAAATATGATTTGAAATCTTAAAATTCTAACAAAAACACCATTTCTAGTTACTCAGTTCATTTAGGTCTATGTGAATACACAAAGCTTTTGATAGTTGTATGAACTAAAAAGTATTTCGTTTTTTCTATTATTCGCGAAATATATAAGGTTTTTGAAAAGGGGAGTAAACAAAAATTCTATGCTCATATATTTTTTCTAACATGTAAATTGGATGACAGTGTAGTCAATTCAGAAGTTGTACCGAAATTTTGTGTTGGAAAATGTAAAGATAATAGGATTACACCTAGGGGGAATCATGCATGTCCGATTGGTCTCAATTAGATAAAGAATATGTAATGTCTACGTACCACCGCATACCGGTTATTATAGAAAAGGGTGAAGGTTGTAAGCTTTATGATGTGAATGGTAAAGAATATCTTGATTTATTCTCTGGTGTAGGAGTGAATATATTAGGCTACAATCATCCTAATATTATAAAAGCCACCTTTGAACAAGTTACAAGATGCTTACATCTTCCCTTTCATTTTTTAAACCCAGTTGCTATTGAATACGCCAAAAAATTAGTCAATTATTCTTTAAAAGATGGGAAAGTCTATTATACAACCTCTGGTGCGGAGGCTACCGAGGCAACCTTAAAACTAATCCACAAGTACAGACATATAACAAATCAAAAACGTAATGGAGTAATTGTACTTAAAGAAAGTTTTCATGGACGTACATTAGGTGCTCTTCACTTTACAAGACAAGAAAGTGTATATCAAGATTTTCCGCGTACGTCTATTCCTGTATATGAAGTGGAACGAGAGAATTTAGAGGAACTAGAAAGAACCATACTCAAGGAAAATCCAATTGCTATTATGCTAGAGCCAGTATTAGGAAGTGGTGGGATATATCCTTTGTCGGGTGAATATTTAAAAGGTGTTGAAGAGCTTTGCAGACAGTATAATGTGTTATTTATTGTTGACGAGGTGCAAAGTGGGATAGGGAGAACTGGAAAATTGTTTGCTTATCAGCATTTTGATATTACACCTGATATTATTCAATTTGGTAAAGGAGCGGGAGGCGGTACACCTTTAGGGGGAATAATAGTAGGTCCACGACTTTATGATATATTCTCACCAGGTGATCACGGAACAACATTCGCACATTCACCAATTGGTACGGCTTTAGGATTAACTGTATTAAAAACATTAATGGATGATGGTTTAATGCAACAGTCTTATGAAACGTCCTTATATTTAAATGAAAAACTTCAAAAAATCCAGAAGGAAAACTCCTCTTTTATCGAAGAAGTACGTCATTGTGGAATGATGTTTGGAATCAGTATTCACGACACGAATGAAAATGTAAACAAACTACAATTAGAATTACTAAATAAAGGCATGCTTGTAGACGTTACAAAGGGAAATACAATTCGTTTACTTCCCCCTTATATTATTACAAAAGAAGAAATCGATGAATTTATTCATCAGTTTATTTCCTGTATCGAAAAATCATTCGCATTGACAAGCTGATTGTAGTAAATGCTTATTCTCTCTTCTATTTACTATTGTGGCGTTAGAATAAAGTCGTACTGTTATATCTCTTTAGCTATTATTATAGTTAAAGGATATTTATTTTTTGATGAAAGGCATTGAAAGGAAGTTGTTCCTATGAGTAATCCAAAACATTATGTTTCAGCGGGTGTAGTCGTTTTAAACGATGAGGGGAAGATCCTGTTAATTCGTAGTCCGCGTAGAGGGTGGGAGCAACCAGGAGGGCAAGTTGAAGAAGGGGAATCTATTCAAGACGCTGCTGTAAGAGAAATAAAAGAAGAAACTGGGATTGATATTTGCGTGACAAAGTTCTGTGGTATATATCAAAATCTAAGTTCAGGTGTTTGTGCGACTTGTTGGCTAGCAAAACCGATCGGGGGTAAGTTAGAAACAAGTAGTGAGAGTTTAGAAGTCGGATTCTTTACGGTTGAAGAGGCTTTACAGATGGTTACGTGGTCAAATTTTAAAGAGAGAATTGTAAAAAGTTTAGATGAAAAAGAGCAACCTTTTTTTGTGGTGTTTTAATAGATAATATAGAGTAATCAAAAATAGAGAAAGTATAGCTTTCTCTATTTTTGATTAACGTTTTATATGATTTAAAAAGGTAATTGTTTTTTCAACCGTAGTTTTATTAATCGAATAATACTTTGTTTTACCTTCTTTTCTCACATGAAGAAGATCGCCGCTTTCTAGTACAGCTAGGTGCCGAGATACAGTGCTTTGGTGTAATCCAGTTTCATTAATAATTTCTTGGGCAAATAATTCTTTATGATTAGCAAGCACCGTTAATATCGTTAAGCGTGCTTGATCCCCTAAAGCGGTAACAGTAGGGGTGATTTCGTCTATAGTTAAAAGAGTATTGGGTGTAGAATTTTGTTGTGGAGATGTTGACTTTGGTTCAAATGAAATATACAGTATCTCATCAACTTTAAAAAGAGATAAGAAGTTTCCCATATGCAATGTTGGAATAAAAGTAATGTTTTTGGAAGAACGAATTGTTTCAATCCAAGAACTGTCAGGATATAATCCGGTAATCATGAATACATGGGTTTGGAGAGTTGGATTATTATTATCATTGGGAGAGTTCACAAAAGAGAGTAAAGAAATTTATAGTGTCATTCAAGGGTTCTTTGGATGCGTAGTAATCATTACAAATATGATGATCCCCTTCATATGGAAAAACTTGAATTTAACTATTTATACAATCGCGTCTATCATCTGGGGTGTTGGGATCTTTTTGCTTGGATTTACATTTAATATTTCATTTTACTTTGTTGGAGTATGTATAGTCGGGATTGGTCTACCGTTAGCGGGACTAACGAGGGTATACATATTACAAAAACTCGTTCCGAAAGATATGTTAGGGCGAGGGTTCAGTTTTAATGCAGTTTTGCTTTACTTAGCAGATACAATATCTCTCTTTGTATTTGGAATTCTGTCTATATTTATTTCTCTAAATGTTATGTTTATTATGTGCGGAATTGGAATGATGATAATGTCAATTGCATTGAAATTCCTTGTCTTTAGAAGACACTCTGTGAAAGAAGAGGAAAAGTTAATGTGTTGAAATTGGAGGAGTTCTTATAAAAAAGGAATAAATCCAATGTAAGCGTGCGGATGTATTCCTTTTCTATTTTTTTAAATGTTGTTAGAGCTGCACTCGACTATTTTTCACAGGTTCGTACGTCTTATCAAGTATTAAGTTATAAGTCAGTCCAAGTAATACTAAAAAGCCTCCGATTATTTTACCGATAGATACATCATTTGATGTGAAGAAATCAATTATAACTCCCATAAATAATTGCCCCACAAAAATCAATAAAGTTAAATAGAAAGATGATATTTTAGGAGTAATATAGTTTGATAATACAATTACAATAACACCAACTAAACCTCCTAAATATACTACAAATGGTATGGAGTGCAATGTCGTAGCTGATACGTGAAGAGATTCATTGCTAAAGAGTAAAAATAAAAAAGAAAAAAACAATCCCGTAATATAATTAACAAATGTTCCTTGGAAAATTCCAATCTTTGCTGCTAAGTTAGCATTAATAATTCTTGCAACTACAATGGAAATTCCGGCTAAAATTGCAATGCAAATATATAACATAGTTCCATCCTCCATTAAAAAATAGTCATTACAACAATTCCCGAAGAAATCAGAAGTAATCCAAACATTTTTTTCTTTTCAAATTTCACGACCTTCATACCTAATAAGCCGAAATGATCGATAATAATAGATGAAACAGATTGCCCAAGTAAACTTAAAGCGATTGTAATAGAGACACCGAGTGCTGTGAAGCTTATATTACTAAATAGTACGGTGAAAACACCGATAGCTCCTGCACTATAAAGATAAAGCGGTATCCCTTTTTGCATGTGAAGTTTGGATTTGCTAACGAGTAAAACAATGACAATGGCAACTAATCCAACGATATGAATCATCACACTAGATGTATAGTTACCTGTCATTTCAGATAAGATACCATTTAAAGGAATCATAATGGCGATGAAAGCACCTATAATAATTGAGAGTAAATTATACAATGACGTTCCCCCTTTATAAATTTACATGTAATGTATCATGATTAAATCGTGAGCTACTATGACATATGTCATAGTGAAAGGAAGAAATTTTCTTTATAATTAAAATGAGTTACAAAGGTGGGGGATGTATGAAGAAAATATCTAATTCTCATAAGTTAGATGATTATGTGCAAAAGAATAAAATTGCATCATTTTTTAGCAATGATATGAAATCATATATGGAACTATTACTCTTTAAAAAGAATGAGCATATTTGTAAGGAGAATGAAGATATTCACTATCTGTATTTCTTTGTTGAAGGAAAAGCGAAGGCTTATAACACATTAAGTAATGGGAAATCTGTATTATTATGTTTTTATGATAGCTTGCAAATATTGGGAGATGTTGAATTAATCCACTCGCAAAAAACAGCTTCAAATGTACAAGTGATGGTAGACTCTTATTGCATTGGAATCCCTTTAGAAAAGGTGAGAGAACGATTGCTTCAGGATGCAACCTTTTTAAGGTGTATCTGTGGTTCTTTGTCTCATAAGTTAAATAGATTGTCAAAAAACAGTACGATTAATTTACTGTATCCTCTTGAGAATAGGTTAGCAAGTTACATTCTTGCGACTGGAGAAAGACTTATTCATAATGAACAAAGAATTATATTTAATGGGAATTTAACTGAGACATCGGAATTGCTAGGAACAAGCTACAGGCATTTATTAAGAACATTAAATACTCTTTGTGATAAAAGTGTAATTAGAAAGAATAATGGGTACTTTGAAGTGACAAATATCGGCCTTTTAAAAGAGCTTGCGGCAGATGTTTATAAATAAAGAGAATGTAAAAGTATATGTCTAGTGGTATTTCAATAAGAAAGTAAATTATTAAATTGTTACTTATATCGAATTTAAAAGCGCACTATTGATGATAAAAAGTTTCTTATCATCAATAGTGTGCTTTTTAGGTTTATAGGTTGAGTAGAAAGAAGAATTGTTTTCCTTGATTTGTAAAAAAGAAAACTATAATATTAAATCAAACATATGAACATATGAACATATGAACAATTATTCATATGTTATTGTAATAAAAAGGAGGAGGAAATATGTTAGATGTAATTATAGTAGGAGCTGGTCAAGCAGGTTTAGCTATGGGATATTACTTACAGCAAGGAAACTATAACTTTGTTTTATTGGATGGAGGGAAGAGGATTGGTGATTCATGGAGAAAGCGGTACGATTCTTTACAATTGTTTACACCAAGGGATTATTGTGCATTGCCAGGTATGAGGTTAAATGGAAATCAAAATGAATTTCCTAGTAAAGATGAAATTGCAAATTATTTAGAAGCTTATGCGAAACGTTTTTCCATACCGGTGAGGTTAAATATCAATGTTTCCAAAATAAGAAAGAAGGGACATGCGTTTGAGGTTTTTACTCCTAACGAAATGCTACAATCTAAACGAGTTATTATCGCATCAGGTGCTTTTCAGAGGCCTTACATTCCTTCTATTTCACAAAACCTTTCCAATGATACCTTTCAAATTCATTCTTCACAATACCAATCACCAATGCAAATTCCAGAGGGATCAGTCCTTGTAGTAGGAGGGGGGAATTCCGGTACACAAATTGCAGTAGAACTAGCGAAATCTCGTGATGTTACGATTGCTGTAAGTCATCCGCTTTCTTTTTTACCACTAAAAATAATGAGAAGGAGTATTTTTGCTTGGCTGGAAACAATAGGACTATTATATGCTAGAATCAACACATGGCGGGGAAGATGGTTTCAGAAGCAGAAAGATCCTATATTTGGTTATGAATGTAGAGAGCTTATTCGTAATGGAGCAATAGCATTGAAGCCGAAGGTCGTAAATGCATTGCAGAATAAAGTAGTGTTTTCAGATGATAGCGCATGCAATGTTCAGAATGTAGTATGGTCTACAGGGTTCATACCGAATTATCAGTGGATTGAAGTAGAAGCTGCAATGAATCAAGCAGGATCACCAGTTCATACAAGAGGTGTTAGCGGGGTGCAAGGGTTATACTATATTGGTTTACCTTGGCAACATCAAAGAGGATCAGCACTGCTTTGTGGTGTGGGCCGAGATGCAGAATTTTTATTTTCAGTTATTCAAAAAGAAGATTCAATGTTTAATACAAGAATAAAAAAATAGACCGGTAGCAATTCCTACCGATCAACAATATGTACATGAATTAGGAGAGGTCAAACTTTTATTAAATTCATTATAACGTATTCTGATAATTTAGAAAACTATAAAGTGATCTTTATATGTTGAGAAAGTTTTTTTGTGCTGCAATATATGGAGAATTAAGAATATCGCATGTGAAATATGTAGTATAGGTTTTATTTTTAAGGATAATAATACCAATTTTCGTGTTATTTAGAGATAGATTTTGGTAAAGTTATAATATGGATATTAATTTATATAAAATTGTTTTTATTTCTATAGTATGTCTATTAATAGAGAGAGGGATATAGTATGAAATTTGATGATCAACGTTTACTCGGAATTAGATTAGGTTCTTTACTTGTAACGGAAGAGAATCAATATTTAGTCATAAAGAAAAAAGAACATTATTCCTTATTAAATATTGAAACGTTAGAGTGTACACCTCTTGAAGTATCATTGGAGCATCTTGAAGAAATGCTTCAGGAGGATCTTCAAGAAAGTATAAAGGAAATCATCGCCCCTGAGCATCTAAAGATTGTAGCTAAAAATATTATATAAAGTAAAAAAAGAAGAATGATAATTTGATGAAAAATGTAATGTTAGGTGGGGGATATAGGTGAAAATACGCATTCATGAAAAAGATAATTCTAAAATTGCAATTATAGAAAGTTCTGAAATCGTAATAAGGGATGTGCAAGGAGCATTAGACTTGATGGCATCCGTCAATTTTTCCTATGATTGTCAAAAAATATTGATTAACAAAGTAAATATTACAGAGGAATTTTTTAACTTAAGAACTGGCCTAGCGGGTGAAATATTACAAAAATATATGAACTACCGCATAAAATTAGCTATTGTTGGGGATTTCAATGTATACAATAGTAAAAGTCTTGCGGATTTTATATATGAATGTAATAAGGGAAAAGCTATATTTTTTTTAAAAGATGAGGAATCCGCTTTAAGTTCTCTTCACTGTGTGTAGTTTCGGATATATAATTTTTTGTACTTAACTCTATAAAAACTTTTCTGTATATTCATGTCAGAACTAAAAAAAAGCTAGCCTTTCGCTAGCTTTTTTAATGATAGCCCTTACTAAAGCTTTCTATAGTTCTAATAAGTTAATAATTTCTCCAATAATCCCTTCATTTTGGTGAACACCTAGGTCTGAATTTGTCATAATGATAGCACCGGTGCCTTTATGTGGATATGCAACAATCATGCATTGAAATCCAACGCCCCAGCCAAGTGAAGAAATACACCTAATCCGGTCCATTTTGAGCAACCTTGTGTGGAAATCATTTCTTTCATTATTTTTGATGATAGTCCGAGTTTACTATTGCCTTGCAAAGAATGGCTGATTTCCATTACTAGAGCAGCTAAATCTGTTGGGGTTGACCAAATTCCTGCAGCAGCTGAATAGGGATAGAACGGATACTTTCCATCTACTACATGTCCGTTCTTATTGTGACCACATGCAAAGTGATCATTTGTGATCTCTTGTTTAGGAGATTCTAGTGTACTGTTATTCATATTTAAAGGTCCAAATATTAACTCTTGTAATAATAGATTAAAAGATTTTCCGGTAACGTCTTCTATCAGTTGTTCTATTATACAAAATCCAGCGTCTGAATAGTGAAACTTGCTTTCAGGCTCATATTGAACTTCGATAGGGACTGGGCAATAGGATGTTTTACCTTGAAGGATCTGTAAAATCACAGGTTTTCCTTGGATGGGGTGATATATATCAAAACTTTCATCCGGATCAATAATTCCTGATTGATGACTTAATAGATTTCGTAAGGTAACTTTTTTATCATAAGTGAATTTATTTTCAGGAACTTTCCAGGATATAAGACGGTTATTTACATTTTCATCTAAGTCCAGTATTCCTTGATCTGCTAATTTCAATACGAGCATCGCTGTGAGGAATTTACTTATAGAACAAGCGTTGAAAATAGAATTCACGTTAACTTTTCTAACCGTCCTCAATTCAAGTGCGCCAAAGCCTTCAGCATGTTCTAATTCTCCATTACGAATAATAGCTAGGCTTAGTCCAGCTACCAGATATTGATTCATTTTTATATATATATCTAGCGTTTTGAGTACCATGTGATTATTCTCCTTTTTCAATGTTACATTCACTATATAATAAATGAAATGTTAAATAAAGGAATGTAATGCGATGTATCGTATTTAACTAGATTGGGAGCGGAATGTTAAAAGTAAGATATAAAGAGAGAGAGAATAGTTAGCTTTTTCGTTAGATCAAAGACGAAATCAATGCATTAATTTCACCACAAATGTAATGACCCAATAAAGAGTTGAAAGATACATAAATGATTTGTAAGGCTGATGTGATAAAACATCAGCCTTTATGTTACGTACTTATATATTCCATCTTAAAATTAGTCCTGCATGTACAAGGCCTCCACCGAATCCATACAAAAGTAAAGTGTCACCATTATTGATTTTTCCATCTCTTAACCCAACATCAAGTGCTAATGGGATAGAAGCAGCAGAGGTGTTTCCGCAATATTGTAGACTTATGAGTGTGCGATCAAGAGAAATACCTGTTCGTTCACAAATGGATTCAATCATCCTCAAATTGACACTATGTGGAATGAACCAATCAATATTTGATATATTTAAATGATTTTTTTCTAGTAATTCTTGTACGCCTTGTGGGACTGTATTTACAGCCCATTTGTAAACAGCTCTTCCGTTTTGAACGAGGTAAGGTGTGTCTTGTAATTGAGTTCCATTCATTGTTTTGGATAAGGAAGTTTGATATAAGTTGATTCCGCCAGAACCTTTAGATCCCATATGAGTTCCTAAAAAACTAGGGTTGTTTTCATCATATTCTACAAGGGCTGCACCAGCGCCATCTCCGAAAAGTATACAAGTAGTACGGTCGCTATAATCTGTGATTTTTGAAAGAGTTTCCGCACCGATAACTAGTATCTTTTTGTTTGTCCCGGAAGTAATAAGGCCGTTGGCAACAATTAGTCCATACACGAACCCAGCGCAAGCTGCACTAATATCAATTGCGCCTGTATGAGGTATTTCAAAATGAGCCTGAACTTGACTTGCTGTATTTGGGAACATGTAATCAGGTGTAGCAGTTGCGACAATAATTAAATCAACGTCATCAATAGAAACGTGGAATCGGTCGATTAAATTTTGAACAGCTCGAATACATAAAGTTGTAGAAAATTCATCAGAGGAAGTGATTCTTCTCTCATGCATACCGGTTCGCTGCACAATCCATTCATCTGTCGTTTCAACAAGATTCGATAAATCTTCATTTGATAGAACTTTCTTGGGTACATAAGTCCCGACAGCTGTAATTCGTGCTTTTGAATTCATACAAATCCCCCTCGTTTTATCACTAAGTTATAATACCTGGTTCTGATTATAAATAAAATTTCTTGTTTATTCAATTATTTGTAAAAATAAGTCATTAATTATATGATCTGAATATAGAACTGGACTAGAAGGGAGAGTTTTTGATGTTGATAAGTAGGGTTACTTTATACAGTAACGCATTAGAAGAAATGAAAGATTTCTATTTAAATAAATTAGATTTTCAGTTATTACATAGTAGTGAAATGAGTTTTAGCATCCAAGTGGGAGAGAGTGAATTAGAATTTCGAAAAAATAATTTGAATAGCAAGCCTCTTTATCATTTTGCTTTCAATATACCGTCCAATCAGTTTTCTGAAGCAAAAGAATGGGCAAAAAAGAAGGTCGTTTTAAATGTAGAAGATGGAGAGGATGAAGTATATTTTTCACGCTCAAATGCACATTCGTTCTATTTTATGGATCCTGCGGGGAATATTGTAGAGTTTATCTCTAGGCATACTATATCTCCAGAAAGTAATGAGTCTTTTTCGGTTCATTCTATATTAAATGTAAGTGAAATGAGTATGACGACAGATCAAGTTCTCGCAGTAGGGAACCAATTGATAGAATATGGGATTTTAGTAAGAGACGGAGAAGCGTTAAGTGATGGTTTTCATTTTATGGGAGAAAACGGAGTCTACTTATTATTAGGGCCATCAGGGCGTCGGTGGTTTTTCTCAGAGTTAGATGCAGCGGTTCATCCGTTACAAATAGAAATTGATAACGAAAAACAGATTGAGATAAATAGACAAGGAGAATGTAATATATCCATTAAGAAGTAAAGGGATCCAGATAAATGCCCTCATTTGTTTAAGATGAGGACAGTAGTATTATGGTGTTTTTGAGGGAGTCTTGTATCGAAATATGTATAAAGTCCATCCTGCCATAATGAGCGGGATGATAACTGTTTTATTTTCGATTTGTTTTTTTTTGAAAATGAACCAGCCAATCATATCGAATAGTAAAGTCAATACAATGCAAAGGACGACAAATTGCAATGAAAATTTGAGGTAACGAATCATAGTGTATGTCCTCCTTCACATCAATGTAATAACTATATATGAAATTCATTTCATGGTAAAATTTTGATATTGAACATTGGTGCGAAATACATAGATTGTAAGGAGAGGAGAATATGGAATTTTGGATTGTAATACCATTTATTGTTTTTGGAGCCATTTATATTGGAGAAAAATTAAATCAAATGGAAAAAAGAACGGATGCTAGACTAAAGCGTATGGAAACTAGATTAGAATTAATAACAAAACAAATGGGAATTGGAGAGGTAGAGCCCGAAATTAATAATGAACTGCGGCAGCTTGTGAAAGATGGAAAAACAATTACAGCAGTTAAGAAAGCGCGCAAAGCATTTGGGTATTCATTGCTGGAAGCGAAAGAATATGTGGATTCTTTATAACAATATAAATAGATCCATATCTTAATATGGATTATACTGAATGGAAAGTAGAAAAAAGATAAGCAAATTTTGAACTGTACCCTATAAAATGGACAGTTTAATAAAAAGACCTTTAAAAATTAGGCACTTAAAAGATGGTTCCGGT
>NZ_JAEHBX010000259.1:0-393 GCF_016483395.1 Bacillus cereus group sp. N21 | reverse complement strand
AACATCCATGTTTATTCATGGTCTTTTTACACTGTCTACCTTAAGGGGATAATATCAGATTCCGTAAATCAATCTGTCCCTTTTTTATCATATGCATGGCTTCAACACCACTTAATATAGAGATTGCAGTTTTAAATGACTTAAACCCCAACATAGAACGCACACGTTTCTTAATAAAACGATGATCTTGTTCCACTATATTATTGAGATACCTAACTTGCCTTATCTTTATGCCTTCGGGCATATGCTTCTCTTCTTTCAACGCTTGAATCGCTACAGGATAGGCAGGTTTTTTATCTACTGTTATCACACGAGGTTTAGAAATGTACGAAAAAGCCAAGGCTTTCTTGAAAAAGCGCTTGGCTGCTTGTTTATCTCTTGATTTACTTAGAT
>NZ_JAEHBX010000258.1:0-398 GCF_016483395.1 Bacillus cereus group sp. N21 | reverse complement strand
AGTAAAATATTTTTAAAAGGGTCAGGACTGTTAGCTTTACCCATGCTGTTCAAATTGACGGCCAACGTATGCTTGCCTCCAAGTGTACCTCCAGCAAAAGTAAGAAACCCTGGAATGCTACCTCCGTGTCCCCATATCAAGACACCGTTTGGAAGCTTAGTTTCAAAGATTCCAAGACCACATTCTCCTAATTCAGCTATTTCTGTAGGAACTGTAGTAAGCATTTGTTTTAGTTGCTGTTCCTTCAGTAATTTGCCACTGAGTAAGTAAGAGAAGAATTTGTTTAAGTCGTCAGCAGTAGAAATCATCTCTCCGGCCGATCTACCCATACTTGGGTTATAATAAGTAACGTCTTTTAGCTCACTTGCTCCGTCTGGTTGGAAATATCCACGGGCATG
>NZ_JAEHBX010000257.1:0-400 GCF_016483395.1 Bacillus cereus group sp. N21 | reverse complement strand
AAAACGTACAGGTCGCCATTTGTGTAATTGGCTGTTCAATTGTTGTTAACCCTGGATCTGCAATCTCAGCATAGATGGTATTATCAAATCCGATAATTGATAAATCTTCCGGAATCGAAAGTCCTTGTTTTCTTGCTTCATTCATCAGGCATATCGCAATTAAATCTGTACAAGCAAAAACCGCTGTAGGCCTATTAGGTAAATTAAGTAATTCTTTACTTGCACGTTTACTATCTTCAACTGTCGAATAGCAGCTAATGATAGCATCATCATCTAACAAAATCCCTGAATCCGTAAGGGCTTGTTTGAAACCATTCAGTCTTCCTAAGCTACTCTTTCTATCCTTCTCCATCATAATCGTTAAAGATGTATGACCTTTCTGCGTAAGATAATTCCCAGC
>NZ_JAEHBX010000256.1:0-400 GCF_016483395.1 Bacillus cereus group sp. N21 | reverse complement strand
TGGCCGTCAATTTGAACAGCATGGGTAAAGCTAACAGTCCTGACCCTTTTAAAAATATTTTACTTGCTGAATTTAGCGAGTAGGCAAAAAAGGAAAAACGGATAAATTTTGTCATAGTTTTTATAGTTAAACATATATCTTTCTGGTTCAAAAACCCCCAACTTACTCTAAAAATAAATTTTGGGGTTTTTGGAATTCCAGCGGCAATCCAACGCTATTAAGCTAATAAAACAAAATCCTCCCTAAAATGAAAAAATACGTCATCCTTTCCTATTGGAGTGCCCCATGAGAAAGAGACAATAAAAAACACCTCTCTAAATCGTAAGTATCAGTTATGATTTTAATGGAGGTGTTTTTCGTATTATGGATACAATTTCGCTTTAGCTTGATTGGCATGGGG
>NZ_JAEHBX010000255.1:0-402 GCF_016483395.1 Bacillus cereus group sp. N21 | reverse complement strand
GTGTTTTTTCAAATACTTGAAGCAAAACACCTTTCAATAGGAGTGAAAAAAGTGATAAGAAACAAAAGTACAGTGATTCACCTATTTTTATTATTGGTTGTTACCGCAGTTTTTATATGGTCTGTTATTAATCCTGCAAGATACTCAACATGGGCAGCGGAGGCTATTCCAGCCGTTCTCGGTCTAATCATTATAATTGCAACGTACAATAAGTTTCGCCTCACCACTCTCTCCTATATGATTATTGCAATATTAGCCATTATAATGTTTGTCGGCGGTCATTACACATACTCAAAGGTTCCTCTTTTTAATTGGATAAAAGATATTTTTGATTTAAATCGAAATCACTACGATCGATTTGGACATTTGATAAAAGGCTTGTTTACAATTGTGATAAGAGAA
>NZ_JAEHBX010000254.1:0-403 GCF_016483395.1 Bacillus cereus group sp. N21 | reverse complement strand
TCTACTTTATCACCATTTACTGCTAAAACCTCTTGATTATTATACTTAAGATTTGCTATACCAGTATCAATGCCACTTGCATTTTTTGTTGCACCAGCTGAATTACCTGTTTTTGTTTCCGCAAAGGAAATAGATGAATAACTAATAGTGCTTAAACTAACTAATAAACATGCTAATAATTTGATTCCTTTAACACTTTTTTTAATTTTCAAAAAATTCATTCCCTTCTTTTTTTCGTATTAAGGTATGATAATTGTTTATAAATAATTGCTGAACAATGAACTTACATTACTGCTTTTAAAAGCTCTTGTACGAATGGAAGTAATCCACCGATAAATTTTAAAACTGCCGTTGCGATTGCCATATGATTTCACCTCCTCTCATCTGGACCTTGATTCATCTT
>NZ_JAEHBX010000253.1:0-405 GCF_016483395.1 Bacillus cereus group sp. N21 | reverse complement strand
CAGAAGTCATGTTTAATTCATCAGTGTTTGCATAATGGAAAATATCAAACATTTTATCCTCGCCAATACCTTTTACAGTTACACCGTTATGAGTGCCACCTTTTGCAATTAAATACGCAACTTTATTAATAATACTTGAGTTGAAATGAACACCTCCATTATCCCATCCATTAAAATCGTTAAATTCACTATAATCATCTGGATACGGTACTCCAGTTGAAGAAGGAACTGAAGATGGATTTGCCATATCACGGAAAACTGATCCAGTTTGTTCTCCCATTGTCCAGTTGAATTTCCCATTGTTTATATATTTCTCAATAGCTGTTCCCATAATATCAGATAACGCCTCGTTAATCGCACCAGATTCTCCGGAATATTCAAGATTGGATTCGCTAGATGTAACCG
>NZ_JAEHBX010000252.1:0-409 GCF_016483395.1 Bacillus cereus group sp. N21 | reverse complement strand
AGATTCATCCAAACAACAATTAAACAATGAAGAAGTACAAGAGATAAAAAAGGAATCGTGGTGGCGACGCATGTGGAATCGCTGAGTCCTGGCGTTTATGCCGCGAAAGTTCCTTGACGATGAGGGGAACCCTCATGCAAACTCGCCAGGGGTGGCCCCAGAAGGGCGGTTTTTGCCCGCTGGGGTTAGCTTTGGGAGTTTGAGGGTTCGGAGGCTCGTGGTCAAGGGAACCGTGGAATAAAAAGCGAGGACGGACCCCAGGACAGGGCAAAAACCAATGTCTTCGCCAAAATTCGTGGTTCTACTGTTAGAAAAAGGCGAATAAGAATATAGCATACATACAATAAGGGAATGCAGTATAGATCAGTCTACAAGCTGTCTCTTATACACATCTCCGAGCCCACGAGAC
>NZ_JAEHBX010000251.1:0-411 GCF_016483395.1 Bacillus cereus group sp. N21 | reverse complement strand
GGTATACTTTTACAGACGTACCAAGAACTCACTACATATTTGAATACATAGTAATGAAAAGTGAACCACAAGGTGTACCTTTGCGAACACATAAAAAGAAGAATCCAAAATGGACTCTTCTTTTATAAATTTAAATGGGTAAGATTTAGATATGTCAGAGCATTCCTCAAATCATTCTGTAAGTAAAGAGTGGCACCTCATTCCCTAAATCGTTTCCATACCCCATATACTTGTGGCCAAGTAAAAAAGCGCCCTGTAAACAGGGCGCTTCACTTTTACCTAATGACTAATATTAGCACTTGGGTATAATGTCGTTCCTCCAATTGAAACTTTGATTTCATTTGTTAATGGAACATTTTGTTCATTAATAATTGTTCTCCACCATTCCCATGCAAGACCTGTACATTCTCT
>NZ_JAEHBX010000250.1:0-419 GCF_016483395.1 Bacillus cereus group sp. N21 | reverse complement strand
ATCTAAGTAAATCAAGAGATAAACAAGCAGCCAAGCGCTTTTTCAAGAAAGCCTTGGCTTTTTCGTACATTTCTAAAACTCGTGTGATAACAGTAGATAAAAACCCTGCCTATCCTGTAGCGATTCAAGCGTTGAAAGAAGAGAAACATATGCCCGAAGGCATAAAGATAAGGCAAGTTAGGTATCTCAATAATATAGTGGAACAAGATCCCCGTTTTATTAAGAAACGTGTGCGCTCTATGTTGGGGTTTAAGTCATTTAAAACTGCAACTTCTATATTGAGTGGTGTTGAAGTCATGCATATGATAAAAAAGGGACAGATTGATTTACGGAATCAGTCTATCCAAAATCAAAAAGAGTTCATCCACCAAGTGTTTGGACTTATAGCATAAAATACGATTTCACTAGGAATCTACTAT
>NZ_JAEHBX010000025.1:0-69512 GCF_016483395.1 Bacillus cereus group sp. N21 | reverse complement strand
AGGAATGAGTGTAAAGATACACAAAAACCCCGAAGCATGGACTTTTTTTAAGTGTCCACGATTCGGGGTACAGTTCAGGGATACCATTCTCACCTTTTACAATGTAGCCAAGTTGTTGAAAACATTCATTCCAATGATCTACGCTCTCAATGTTCTCTACTTCCATAATCATATCAACAATTGGCTTTGCTGCGAGTCCCGGTACTGATGTGCTACCAATGTGATGTACTTTCACATGTTCTGGCATCGCTGCTTTTAACCTCTGTGATTCTATTTGAAATTTCTCACCCCAATGGTTTTCATAAGGAACGACTACAATCTTTCTCATCCCAATTCCCCTTTTCTTATCAAATCGTTAAAAAATCATCAGGACAATTGTACTGATGATTTTTTACATTATTTAAAGTCTTTCCAAGTGAGATTACTTTCACTTAATAATTCTTCAAACGATTTATTCTTTTCACGTTCCTTTTGCTCTTTACGCTTTCTTTCTTGTTCTTCTATTTCTTTTTGCTCCACTCTTACTTGTAATTCTTTCTTCTTACTTTTCAATTGATTCATTAACGATTTATTCAATTGATCACCAATTGTAATGGAATCTTTCTCTGGCTGATTCATTTGCGTTTGTCTTTGCATTTGTCTCTGTTTCTTTTTCTTCATACTGCTCACCTTTTACTTTTTTCTCCATTATAGGGGAAATACCTTACTCTCGACAATAAAAAAGACCATTCACTTTCGATTTCCCTATTATTTTTATTTTGTAAAGATGTAAAGAGAAAAATAAAATTTCATTAATTTTTATAATAAAAAGAATTTTTATAGCAATAACTCTCTTAATCTATTAAAATTATGTCGTATGATGTCAGATTATAAAAAAGGGAGAGAAAACTCATGTGGAAAAAAGTCATTCCTGCAGCTTTAGTATTAAGTACAATTACTTTTTCAAGTGTATTTGCTGCACCTCCATCTCAAGTACCAGCAGAACAAAATCGCTACATAGACGTACAAATGCTTGGTATTAACGACCTTCACGGTCAACTAGACACTGTAAAGAAAATTAACAACAAAGAAGCAGGGGGAGCTGAGTACTTAGCTGCTTATTTACGTGATCGTGAAAAACAAAACCCAAATACACTTATGGTTCATGCTGGCGATATTGTCGGAGCAAGTCCTCCAGTTTCTGCATTATTGCAAGATGAACCTACAATCGAATTTTTAAATGATCTAGGTTTTGATGTTGGAACTATTGGAAATCATGAATTTGACGAAGGTATTAACGAAATGAATCGCCTTATTTACGGTGGGTATCACGAAAAAACAGGGAATTTTAAAGGAGCAAACTTCCCTTATGTTGCTGCAAATTTCTACAATAAATCAACTGGACGCTTATTTCTACCACCATTTACTGTAAAAATGGTACAAGGAGTTCCTGTCGGCTTTATCGGGGTTGTAACAACGGATGTTCCTAACGTTGTTATGCCTACTATGCTAAAAAATGTACAAATTACAGATGAAGTTGAAGCAATTAACACATCCGTAAAACAACTGAAAAAACTAGGTATTAAATCTATCGTTGTTCTTGCACATAATGGAGGTACAACGGATGATAACGGCGTAACAAATGGCGATATCGTTCGCTTAGCAAATGAGACTGATCCAGAAGTCGATGTCATTTTCGGTGGTCATAGTCACACTTATGTAAATGGAACCGTTAATAACAAACTTGTCGTACAAGCAAATTCTTATGGAATGGCTTTCGCTGATGTCGATGTAAAAATTGATCGTAAAACAAAAGATATTATTGAGAAAAAAGCGGAGGTTGTTACAACCTACCATGAGGGAATAGAGCCTGACCAACAAGTGAAAAAGAAAATGGAACAGTATAAAGAAAAAATCGCACCACTTGTAAATCAGGTTGTCGGAAAATCTACTGCTCCGATAGATCGTAAACAAAATACCGCTGGTGAATCAACTCTTGGAAACTTAGTTGCTGACGCTCAACGCGCGACCATGAACGCTCAAATTGCCCTTATGAATCCTGGTGGCATCCGTAATGACTTAGATGCTGGTGATATTACATGGGGCGAATTATATGGTATCCAACCATTTGGTAATCAATTAATAAAGGTTAATTTGACAGGGCAAGACATTCGAGATATTTTGAATCAACAGTGGCAAAAAAGTGTAACAAGAATGCTTCAAATTTCAGGTATTCAGTACACTTGGGATGCGAATAAACCAGACGGTGAAAAAGTTACCAATATCCATTTAACAAATGGAGAAGAGCTAGTTGCCTCTAAAACTTACAGCGTTGTTGCAAATGCTTTTCTAGCTTCAGGTGGAGATGGATTTGTATCCTTTAAAAATGGAAAAAATGCTGAAACAGGACCAAATGATTTTGAAGCGTTAGTAGATTATGTAAAGCAAGTAAAAGAACCGATTCAACCTATTATTGATGGGCGAATTCAAAAAGTTAATTAACTTTTCTTTTAAATAAATTTATAAAAAAGAGAGAAACTATATTATTAAATTATGATTTTTTAAAAATTAATCTTTATGATAAGAACCCTGTATTCCATTAAAATACAGGGCTTTTTATTGACCTCTATGGAGAAAGGACATGCAATAAAAATTCACTTTACCCTAAATCACATTTTAAAGGATATGCACTCAGTATATTGATTTCTCGTAGGATATATGAGCAGGAACTGGGAGGTGAACATATGTATTCTTATTCAAATGATTACAATTTGATATACAGACAAAACGACAAACTAATTCATGACATTGAAAATGCAATTAACGGAGAGTATAGTGCAATAAATTGCTATGCTAAATTAGCTAATTTAGCTCCACAAGATAATGAACGCAATCAAATACTCGAAATCCGACAAGACGAAATAAAACATTTCCAGCAATTTGTACAAATTTATATTCATTTAACCGGTAAACAACCTCAGCCAAAAATTATTGAACAATGTCCAGATTCTTATGTGAATGGATTAGAATTCGCGCTACAAGATGAGCAACGAACAGTCGATTTTTACTTGGAAATTGCAGATGACACTACAGATCAATATATTAAGGAGGCATTTCGTAGAACAGCAGCAGATGAACAAAATCACGCCGTTTGGTTCCTATATTATTTTTTAAAAGCTAAAAAATAATAATTGTTTTATACAAAGCAAATGCCTAATCCATGAAGATTTTCTCATCCCCACCTAACTTCTTTACTTTCACTAAAAACTCTAACTATCCACAAATTTCTAGATAAAAATACAGAGGATACATGCTCTTACATTGAACATAGTATCCTTTCTTTCATTTATCCTGATACAATTCATCAGCTTCTTCATATTTTCGCAAAAATTCTATCAACGCTTCTTCTACAATTCTAGATTTATGAATACCTGTTGCAGCCGATACAACGTCTAGTTTCTCTAAAATTTCCGTACATATAGAAAAAGTACGTTTTTTCTTTTCATTACTTTTGACTATTTTGGGGATAATAAGTTCCTCTCGTTTTCGCAATAATTCATAAATATTTTGCAATTGTTCATAAATCAAAACCTGATAATCTGTTTTTACATATTGAAGCGCAGTAGCTTCTTGAAGATATAAATGGCGGGGCTCTTCTCCCTCTCCAATGAATATTCGTTTCTTCTGTTCGCCATCATATTCATATCCAAGCACTCTTAACTTTTTCGACAATGCATATGGGCTCATGTCGAGGCGTTTCGCAATAATAGCAAGTGGTTCACGTTTGTTTAAGCAATCTATAATTTCTCCAACCGTCACTTTCTTCCCCCTCTCCCTGAGCTCTCATAGTTGAAATACAGTCGGCATGTTATGATACAATAATTTCTTAATAGTATATGCAAAATCGTACACCCTTGCAATACATACCATTAGAGAAAAGGAGGTTTTTTATATGCTGTTTCGTAGCCACACTCCACAGTTTTACAACGAATTTAAGAATCCAACTTCAAATAGCGTCGCTACGATAGAAAGCGTGACGATTAACAATCATCAGCAATCTCTACTCATTCGTGGTCAAGACGTAAATCAACCTATTTTATTATGCTGTCATGGCGGTCCTGGCACGGCACAAATTGGATTCATTCGCCATTTTCAAAAAGATTTAGAAAAGCACTTTATTGTTGTCAATTGGGATCAACGTGGAGCAGGAAAATCTTTTTCTTGGCGGGATATAAAAGCACCTTTCACAATTGAACAATTTGTTTTAGATGCACTTGAAGTAATAAAATATCTTCTTTCTCGCTTCAAAAAACAAAAACTATTTCTCGCTGGACATTCTTGGGGAAGTATTATCGGTCTACAAATTGCAAATCAATATCCAGAATACATCGAAGCCTACATTGGCATCGGTCAGATTGTACATATGAAGCAAAACGAAGAATTGCTCTATCAGCATTTAATTCATTCTGCAAAAAAACATGGACACGAGCGGGCATTGACCTCTCTAACAAAACTAGGAAAACCTCCTTTTCTAGATATGCGGCGTCTTATCATTCAAAGGAAGTGGCTCGGTACATTTGGAGGAGCAGTTCAAAACGGGACTTCGTTTTCTTTCATTCGTAAAGGGCTATTTTCTTCAGAATATACATTGCTAGATTGGGTGAGATTTCTCGCAGGAAATATGAAATCTGGGGCATTATGGGCAGAAATGCTGACAGTAGATTTCTTTTCTTCAATCTCTAAACTTTCCGTACCTGTTTATTTTTGTTCTGGTCGTTTCGACTATCAAACACCTTATGCACTCGTTCAACAATATTGCGATACAATTCAAGCACCCATCAAAAAAATGATTTGGTTCCCAAACTCTGCTCATTCACCAAATTTAGAAGAACCTAAACTGTTTGCAAAGTCTTTATGCTCTATTAAACAAGAGCTATCTTTTCTACACTAGTAATCGTTATACCTTTTACATTTCACAGAAAACATTTTATAATTACATGTCGCAACTTTACTCAAGTTAGTAAGCATTTCTATCCAGAATAAGCTGCACAAACAGAAAAAGATCAGGGAGATTACATTTATTATGAACGCTGTACTCATCGCAGTAGCAGTGATGCTACTGCTTAGTTTATTACGTGTCCAAGTCATTGTCGCTATTATCGTCGGTGCCTTAACAGGTGGACTAATTGGTGGACTTGGAATTTCAGAAACAATCAATACTTTTACTACGGGTCTTGGAAACAGTGCTCCAATCGCTTTAAGTTACGCCATGCTCGGAGGATTTGCTATTTCTCTTTCCAAAACAGGTCTGCCCGACGCTATGATTCATACTGCACTGAACTTAGTTGGTAATGAAAAAGACACACAAAAGCAAACATATTCAAAAATACTCATTTTATTTATTATTTTGGCAATGGCTTGTTTTTCACAAAATGTTATTCCGGTTCATATTGCTTTTATCCCTATTCTAATTCCAGCGCTTTTAAAAGTACTAAATGAACTGAAAGTGGACCGCCGCCTTGTTACATGTATTATTACATTCGGATTAATCACTCCTTACATGTGGGTTCCAGCTGGATTTGGAAAAATTTATGACGATGTACTACAAACAAATGCACAGCAAAGCGGACTTACATTTGATGTAGCGCTTATCCCAAAAGCAATGACAATTCCAGCAATAGGAATGATTATCGGTCTATGTATCGCTGTTTTCATTACATATCGTAAACCACGTACTTATCACACCGAACCTATTCATGCCGCATCTGATGAAGCCGCTCCTTATACAAAAAGAAGCATTTCCTTTGGGTTATTGTCTATTATCGCAACACTAAGTGTGCAGCTAGCAACAGAATCCATGATTTTTGGCGCACTAGCTGGAATCATTGTATTATCCGTTAGTGGTAGCCTTCCTTTAAAAGAAGCTGATGCTATTTTAACAAGTGGTATGCGAATGATGTCATTTATCGGTTTCGTCATGATTTCTGCCGCTGGATTCGGAGCAGTTCTTCGGAAAACAGGGCATGTTGAATCACTTGTTCAGACAAGCGTCAATTTAATTGGAAACAGCAAACCGCTCGCTGCCTTTCTTATGCTTGTTATCGGTCTGCTCGTTACGATGGGAATCGGTTCTTCCTTTTCTACCATTCCGATTTTAACAACCATCTTCGTCCCGCTATGTATCCAACTTGGGTTTAGCCCGATGGCAACCATCGCTATTATCGGTACAGCTGGTGCATTAGGTGATGCTGGTTCTCCAGCATCTGATAGTACACTAGGACCTACCTCAGGTTTAAATGCTGATGGCAGGCATCATCATATATGGGATACGTGTGTCCCAACTTTTCTTCACTACAATATTCCGTTACTTATATTCGGCTTTATTGCTGCTATAACATTATAAAAAAGGTGCGTTTACTAGACGCACCTTTTACTTTGTAGATTCTCGTTCGATTAATATAAACTCTTGCTTCACTTCCTCAAGTTTCACTTGTTCCTTTTTCATTTTCCCTACCAATCTTTGTACAGCTAATACTCCTTGCTTTTCAAAACAACTTCCAATTGTTGTCAAAGATGGCGTAACCCATTCACCTTGTAAACTTCCCTTAAAACCAATGACTTGCAAATGATTCGGTATATGGAGATCAAGAGCATTCGCCGCGCGAATTGTAGCAATTGCAATCGCATCGCTAGCAGCTACTATACCATCTATATAAGGATGCTTCCGTAATAATTCAGCAATTTGACTTTCCTCATCTTGTCCCTTTATTTTTTCTTCTCGATAAGCAATTCCTTCATCCCAAACAGCATCTAAAAAACCAGCAGTGTGCTCTTCCATTGCTTCGTCTTCTATCTTATCCCCAATATAAGCAAGAAAATGACAACCTTTTTCTTTCAATACAGTAACGGCCTTTCTACCACTTTCATAATATGTAGAAATAGATGCTGCCTCTGTTCCGCCCTCAAGTACAACAAATGGAAGGGAAAGTTGCTTCACATGCTCAAATACATCTTTCGTCATAATAACGCCAGCAATATTATTTTGCATTAATATATCTATATATCCTGTTTTATTTTCTGTATTACAAATAACAATTTGATATCCTTCTTTATATGCAGCCTCTTCTACTGAACGAAGTAATGTTATATAGGATGGATCTTCTAAATTTGATACTAATATAGCAATCATTGTCGAAGATTTTTTAAATAACGCCTTCGC
Source organism: Bacillus cereus group sp. N21 (assembly GCF_016483395.1). Taxonomy (NCBI): domain Bacteria; kingdom Bacillati; phylum Bacillota; class Bacilli; order Caryophanales; family Bacillaceae; genus Bacillus; species Bacillus cereus group sp. N21. The sequence goes on along the minus strand of NZ_JAEHBX010000025.1, from coordinate 62,314 downwards.
TACAGCATTTGGTTTATACTGTAGTTCTTCAATTGCTTGTTTTACTTGTTTTACTGTATCCTCATGAACATACCCTTTTTCATTAATGACTCGTGAAACGGTTGCGACTGAAACACCGGCCAATTTTGCAACATCACGTATGGTTGCCACATCGTCACCCCTTAATATGGTAATAGCTTACAATTTAAACCTAAAACAAAGTAGGGTATTCGTCAAGGTTATTATTTTATATTTCTGAAAATTGTTACATAAAATACTTCTTACATTTTCCATCTTCAACATATATAAAGATGGATTTTATAAATTCATTTTTTCTAGTTGAATTTCATGTGAAATCGCGATGTTATCATAGCCAATAAGCGGAATTTCTCGCTTTATCTTCCTTGCTTCCTTGACCGCATCAATATATAAATTCGTCATCATAAAACCACGTTTCTGATAAAAACGAAGTGCGTTTGTATTATCGTTTGTTGTAATAAGCCACACCTTTTTACAACATTGTTTTTTTGCAATATCAATTACGTACTCTACAAGCTTAGTTCCAATTCCCTTGTTCTCCTTAAAGCTATCTAAAGAAACAATCTCACAATCATTTTCTTTTATTTCATATGTAATAATTCCTATTATTCTGTTATCTTCAGTTGCAATAAAACCAGGCAATTGATCTAACTGATGTGCTCTTTCACGTGAAACCATCAACGTGCTCCCCCAATTTTCATGCATAAAAAGTTCAATTGTTTCTCTCATTTCCACTGTGATTTTTTGTATTCGAATCATGTCCCACTCTCTCCCCCTTTTACATCATTATGATACAATATAAGTGTATCATATGCAGAGATATTTGGAGGATGAGGGAAGATATGAAACGTTTTTTTACAGCATTGCTAACCATAATAGGAGCATTAATTGGTATCGGTATTTTCTTTACCAATAAAGTAATGTATTTAAAGAAAAAAACAGAGGAAGAAATTTTAGAACGTGAAACAAAAAAACACTTTCGCTTAGAGGATTTTAACGCCATTCCAAAAGAAGAGGTTCGTATCCCATCTCAATTTAAATACGACCTTCACGGCTACTACATTTCTGCAGGAAATTCTAATAAATTTATGATTTTTTGCCACGGTGTAACCGTAAATAAAATAAACTCTGTCAAATATGCAAATTTATTTTTAAACAGAGGCTACAATGTATTTATTTATGATCATCGTCGCCATGGTAAAACAGGTGGTAAAACGACAAGTTATGGCTATTACGAAAAATATGATTTAAAGACGGTAGTTGACTGGCTCAAAGACCGTTTTGGTACAAATATTATACTTGGTGTTCATGGAGAATCAATGGGAGCAGCGACATTGCTACAATACGCAGGTATGGTGGAAGACGGTGCTGATTTTTACATTGCAGATTGTCCATTTTCTGACTTCTACGAACAATTACACCATCGCTTAAAAGTCGAGTTTCATTTACCAAAATGGCCACTACTACCATTGGCAAATGCCGTTTTAAAAGTACGAGACGGTTATACAATACGTGAAGTTTCTCCTATCGATTGTGTAAAAAACATAAATAATCCAGTCCTTTTTATTCATAGTAAAGACGATGACTATATTTTATGTGATATGACAAAAGCCCTTTATGAAGCAAAAGAAAATAATAAACAGCTCTTTATTGCAGAACACGGTGCACACGCTTGCTCTTATAACGAAAATAAACAAGAGTATGAGGATGCCGTTGATCGATTCTTAGAAACATATGTAAAAGAAACAAAAAACAGGCTTGCATAAGCCTGTTTTTTCATATTACTGCGCTAAAACATCTGTAACTTGTTCCATATTTTCAGAAATCCATTTTACCGCTTCATCAAGCGTTTGAAATTCTGTCGTTTGAAATGTTACCTCATCTTGCAAAAGCCACACATCTTTTGCTTCTTGTCCCACACCTGCAATCGACCAATGAAGTAAGCTATATGGATGATTATCATTTAAAAACGATGCCCAAGTGCGCTCATTTGCAATATTTTGTAATGTACGTAATTGTTTATTCATGTTTCGTCACCTTACTGTATTTCAGTTATAAACGTTATTATAACATTCTCTGCCCCTACACACAAAGAACTGTTTTCTTATTGTCAAGTGCTTCCTACAATTATATGATGAACATAAGCGTTTGAGAGGAGGGGAATAACGTTGGCAAAAGTTCAAATTAAAGTAAATGATAATGGTTCATTTCGCATTACAGGGGATGTGGAATTAATCGACTCACAAGGGAATGCTTTCCCGGCAAAACCTGCATTTTCTTTATGTCGCTGTGGCTTATCAAAAAATATGCCTTATTGCGACGCTTCGCATAAAGGCATATTTGAATCTGTCGTTCGAGCACCAAAGGGAGAATAATGATATAAGAAGCACGCGCAATGACTTGCGCGCGCTTCTTATATATGCCCTATATAAAAACCTAAAAATGCTGAAAAAATGCCTAGCATATAACTCATTATTAAATACAATACAGCCTTTTGTCCTTCTCGCTTATGTATCAATTGAACAATTTCAAGCTTAAATGTTGAAAAAGTAGTAAATGCTCCCATAAATCCTGTTCCGCATAATAATAGCCATGTACTACTCACCTCAGCTCCATACAATAGACCTAGTAAAAATGAGCCTAATATATTTACAAATAGTGTTCCATATGGAAACAAGCTTCCGTACTTTTCTTTCATTGCATTACTAATAGAAAATCTAGCAATTGCTCCAAAAAAACCACCGATTCCTACAAGCAATATATTCATAGTGCTCCTTCTTTCTTCATGCTTTTTTCATATAATGCATTTCCAAGATAAAATCCAAATAAAGAAAAGAGCAATCCTCCAACTACACTTGTACTCACATAATAAAATGCCATAAGAAACGCTTCATGCTGCATGAATTTCAACGTCTCTACGTTAAATGTTGAAAAAGTGGTAAAAGAACCAATCATTCCTGTTCCAATGCTACTCATTATCACTTGTGAAACATGTTTCATACGAAACAAATACATCGTTAAAAATGCCAATAAAAAACTACCAATCATATTCGCTGACCATGTTGCCAGCGGAAAAGAATCGACTGAATGAATACCAGCCCATTGTCCTAATTCGTATCGTGCTAAAGCTCCAACAATACCACCGATTCCTACTGCAATATATTTCATATTTCCACCTCGTTTACATATACTGAAATCTTTCCCATACTATATATACATTTTGATTCTCCAACATTTAAGTCGCGGCTATGAAAACAAAAGCAGACCTCCATTTATTTTCTCCTTTTGTTTAACATGGCATGGGGTGAACCGCCTCGGACTCTCTCTCCTCCCCTAAAAAGAAAAGGTTTTCTATCAAGTTTTCAATTTGTATTTATATAGTATAACAAAATTAATTTCCCCCTTCATTTTCATACAATTCTTCACATTCGAATATTTTTTACTATCCCTTTTTCTTTTTTGTGCTATAATGTGAGCAAACAGCATCCTTCGGGGTCGGGTGAAATTCCCAACCGGCGGTGATGAAGTGCACACTTCTAAGTCCGTGACCCGTTTCCAACTCGGAAACGGTGGATCTAGTGAAATTCTAGGGCCGACAGTATAGTCTGGATGGGAGAAGGATATGTTTTCTAGTGCTTATATAGCGAATACACTTTTATTTTGGCGTACACATTTTTACTGATTCGTTTTGAATCACTGTATATGTTTTATTTCATATACCTATTTTTCTATGCTGAAATAAAAAGATACGACTAGCGTATAAAAAATTGATAGTTTGCTAGGCTTTTTTCTCGTGCAAAAATATCAATTATCGTTAGGCTTCTTTCCTATACTCTCGTATTCGAACTATATTACTAGAAATCACGTCTCCCAAACCCCAAGGATACTATTATCCTTGGGGTTTTTTGATTTTTCTTAGGAGAGGTGAAAAGAATGACAGACCAAGAATATATGAGGATTGCCTTGCAATTAGCACAAAGTACTGCAGGTCAAACAAGTCCAAATCCAATGGTCGGTGCTGTTGTTGTAAAAGATGGAAACATCGTTGGAATGGGAGCGCATCTGCGTGCAGGCGAAGAACACGCTGAAGTTCACGCTCTTCGCATGGCCGGTGATAAAGCAAACGGCTCCACTGTATATGTAACGTTAGAGCCGTGTAGTCACTTTGGAAAAACTCCACCGTGCTGCGATCTACTTATTGAAAAAAAGGTGAAACGTGTTGTAATTGCCACACTTGATTGCAATCCGCTCGTTTCAGGTAGCGGTGCAAAACGTTTGCAAAAAGCTGGTATTAGCGTAACTACTGGTGTTCTCGAAGAAGAGGCCACCGCATTAAACCGGTACTTTTTCCACTATATGAAAACGAAACTGCCGTTTGTAACAATAAAAACAGCGATGAGTTTAGATGGAAAAATAGCAACTACTACCGGGGAAAGCAAATGGATTACAGGTGAAGTTGCTCGTACAGATGTCCATCAATATCGTCATACGCACGATGCCATCCTTATCGGAGTGAATACTGTCATAGCTGATAATCCATCTTTAACAACACGCCTTCCAAACGGCGGCAAGCATCCGATTCGTATTATTTTAGATACACATTTACGAACTCCGCTATCCTCTCATGTCATTACAGACGAGATGGCACCAACATGGATTATTGTTGGAAAAGATGTAAATAAAGAAAAAATAGCGGGCTACGAATCTCAGGCGGTATCTGTACTTCAAATGAAGACGAACCAAATTGAAATACGCGACCTTCTCCTCCTTCTCGGTGAGAAACAAATCCTTTCACTCTTTGTTGAAGGTGGACAATCGGTACTCGCGAGCTTTTTAGAAACAAAGTGTTTCAATGAAATAGTGACCTATATAAGTCCAAAATTAATCGGCGGAAAAGATGCTCCAACTATGTTTGGTGGCACCGGCTTTATAAAACTGCAAGATGCAATTTCCTTGCAAATTCAAGAGATGAAACAAATTGGTGATGATATAAAAATCGTTGCTAGTGTGCGAAATGAGGTGCCTGCATGTTTACAGGAATTGTAGAAGAACTTGGAACTGTTTCGAATATCAGGCAAAGCGGAGAAGCGATGAAGCTAACAATTACAGCAAACACAATCTTGTCAGACGTAAAACTAGGAGACAGTATTGCTGTAAATGGGATCTGTTTAACCGTCACTTCTTTTACAGCGTCTTCTTTTACTGTTGATGCGATGCCTGAAACGGTGCGAGCGACATCATTACGTATGCTCGGCACCAGTTCTAAAGTAAATTTAGAACGAGCAATGGCTGCAAACGGACGCTTTGGTGGACATTTCGTCACAGGGCATATCGATGGAATTGGAACCATTTTAAATAAAAAACAGCACTACAATGCTATATATTACAAAATTGGAATTCCAGATGATTTACTCCGTTATTGTTTACAAAAAGGGTCCATTGCTGTTGATGGCACAAGTTTAACAATATTTGATATAGATGAATCTTCCATTACAATCTCGCTCATTCCACATACCGTAAGCGAATCTATCATTGGTAAAAAAGCGGCGGGAGATATTGTGAATATTGAATGTGACATGATTGGAAAATATATCGAACGTTTTATTTCAAAGCCAACAAAGCGAAGCACTTCAGTTACAGAAAGCTTTTTACAAGAAAACGGATTTCTATAAGGAGGAAGCACAATGTTTCATCGTATTGAAGAAGCACTAGAAGATTTAAAACAAGGAAAAGTCGTCATCGTATGTGATGATGAAAGCCGTGAAAACGAAGGAGATTTCATCGCTTTAGCAGAGAACATTACACCAGAAACAATTAATTTTATGATTACACATGGCCGTGGCCTTGTCTGTGTACCGATTACAGAACAATATGCGGAACGCTTACAGTTAGAGCCTATGGTTTCTCATAATACAGATTCTCATCATACTGCGTTTACAGTAAGCGTTGACCATATTTCTACAACAACAGGTATTAGTGCTTACGAACGTGCAACGACTGTGCGCGAATTATTAAATCCGGATTCAAAAGGAACAGATTTTAATCGCCCGGGTCATATCTTTCCTTTAATCGCCAAAGAAGGTGGAGTCCTGCGCCGCACTGGGCATACAGAGGCAGCTGTTGATTTAGCAAAATTATGTGGCGCAGAACCAGCCGGAGTTATTTGTGAAATTATAAATGAAGACGGCACGATGGCACGTGTTCCTGATTTAGTACAAGTTGCAAAACAATTTAATATAAAAATGATTACGATTGAAGATTTAATCGCCTATCGCCGCCATCATGAAACGCTCGTAACAAGGGAGATTGAAATTACATTACCGACAGATTTCGGTACATTTCATGCAATCGGTTATTCCAACTCATTGGATCAGAAAGAACATATCGCTCTCGTAAAAGGAGACATTTCTACTGGTGAACCTGTTCTCGTTCGTGTGCATTCTGAATGTTTAACTGGCGATGTTTTCGGTTCATGCCGCTGTGACTGTGGTCCACAGCTTCATGCTGCTCTTTCTCACATTGAACGAGAAGAAAAAGGTGTTCTTCTTTATATGCGCCAAGAAGGCCGCGGGATTGGCTTGCTGAATAAGCTCCGTGCATACAAATTACAAGAAGAAGGATTAGATACTGTTGAGGCAAATGAAAAACTAGGATTTCCTGCCGATCTTCGCGATTACGGCATTGGTGCCCAAATCTTAAAAGATCTAGGGTTACAGCAATTGCGTTTATTAACGAATAATCCAAGAAAAATCGCAGGTTTGCAAGGTTATGATTTAGAAGTTGTCGAACGCGTACCATTGCAAATGCCAACAAAAGAAGAAAACAAAACATATTTACAAACAAAGGTAGAAAAATTAGGTCACCTATTAAACTTATAATCTATTAATTATAATTAAAGGAGAGATATATTATGGTATTCGAAGGTCATTTAGTTGGTACAGGATTAAAAGTAGGGATTGTTGTTGGACGTTTCAATGAATTTATTACGAGCAAACTACTAGGCGGTGCACTAGACGGTTTAAAACGACATGGTGTAGAAGAAAATGATATTGATGTTGCATGGGTTCCAGGCGCATTTGAAATCCCATTAATCGCAAAGAAAATGGCAAACAGCGGCAAATACGATGCTGTCATTACACTAGGTACAGTCATTCGCGGTGCTACAACTCATTATGATTATGTTTGTAATGAAGTTGCAAAAGGTGTTGCCTCTTTATCATTACAAACAGACACCCCAGTTATTTTCGGCGTATTAACGACTGAAACAATTGAACAAGCAATTGAACGTGCTGGTACAAAGGCTGGCAACAAAGGATATGAATCTGCAGTTGCTGCGATTGAAATGGCTCATTTATCAAAACAATGGGCATAAAAAAAGAGGCTTTCGCCTCTTTTTTCTTCTATTTATTTTCCCACTTTTTTCCGCACATCTTTTATCAATTCAGCCATCGTTTTTCCTTCTGTCTTAATACGAAGATTTTGAGCTGTTTTCCAGACATTTTCTCGCTTCTTTTCTTCCTCTACAATATGTAGCTCTTTTCTTACTTCTTTTAGATCCTTCCCTTCAGTTTCAATACCAAAATGCTCAGCTTTTGTTCGAAAATGCTGTTCGATTCTTTGCTGCATTTCTTTCTGTTCCGGATTTTCAGCTGCCTTAACAGGGTCAGTACTTATTGCCTTTAATAAAATAAGAAAAGTCATAATAGCTAATATATATTTGTGCATGTGAAATCCTCCAACCCGAGATAAATTACACCTTTACTATGTACAATTACAGGATGGAAAATTCGTCCACGCAATTAATTTTTTCACGAAAATCCGCTTATCCGAAGACTTGAAGGTACTTTATTACATTTTATTTACAATAAATTTTCACGAAAGACTACATTCATAAAGCTACAATCAATTTTTATTCATCGCTTAATTAAGTAACATCGTTCAAAACTTGAACGATGTTGAAATAAGATAAATTTCTAAGAAATCTAATGTTAATATTTCACAATTATTACTTAATTAAGACGAAGTAATAGAAAACGTTCACAAGAAAAAACGACTTTTGGCAAAGCGAACAAGGCCAAGTTTAGGTAATTTCATTTTGTTGCCTACAATTGCAATATTGCCGTTCGTTTGCTTGGTTGTGTATGACTGAACTTTATTCTTTTTAGACTTGAATCGTGGAATATCATTCTGTTTCTTGAAAAAACGTGAAAAAGCATCTGCGAGGTTTTTTAATGTGGATTGAAGGGCAATACTATCGACTTCTTTTAACCAAATCGTATCCTGCTTATTTTTTAATTGAATGAGCTTGGCGGAGCAAGAAGGATAGGTTAATTCTTTTCCTGTTTCTTTGTAGGTATCATTCCAAAGAGCAAGAAAATGGTTAAATACAAAGCGACTGCACCCAATCGTTTTAGCAATTAATATTTCTTGTTTCTTATTTGGATAGATACGAAATTTATATGCCTTATTTACTAACACGGGTTGCACCTCACTTTTTGGTATGATACCTAAAGTATACTAAAAAACATAGGCTTGCGCCTACCGCCATTCATCTCCCACCTAAAATTGGTGTTTCACACCTTCGCATTTTTGAGGAAGGGGTCTTCTGTCGGAATATGATAAATCGCACTGCATTTAAAGCGATTATCTGTGCAGGCATAGAAGGATTACCATCTGGCAATCTAAGTTGCCGCCCAATTACTTGCTCTATTTTAGACAAAATATTAAATGAAAACTTATTATCAGTAGCTAAGGTAAGTGCATTCACCACAGAAGGATTACTTAATTGATTCGTCATATTTGTCCCTGCTTCAAGAACTAGCACGGAAGTACATTTATCATCTGTCAATTCTTTAGCGATTACCCCTCCTTCATTTTCCATATGTGTTATTTGTTAGTGGAAAAAGGTGTTTGTACACAAAAGAAAATATTTTCCTTTGTAATGGAAACCATAAAACAGCCATCCTTTCATAAATATTCCATGAAAAAATGGCTGTTTTGTATAAACTTTATTCGATTATTCTAATCTACAAAGGGGCTTTCCCCCTCATTTTTACAGCGCACATTCCTCAATCTCAAACCCTAAATCTTCAATCATATTCCAATCTGCTGTTGGCTCTTGCCCCTCTGTTGTTAAATAATCACCAACAAAGATTGAATTTGCTGCGAATAAGCCAAGCGGCTGCACAGAGCGCAAATTAATTTCGCGGCCACCGGAAATTCGAATTTCTTTTGATGGATTGACAAATCGCATCATCGCTAGTACTTTTAAACATTCTACTGGTGTTAATTCTTTCTGTCCTTCAAGCGGTGTTCCTTTTACAGCAACAAGGAAGTTACATGGAATAGAATCCGCATCTATACGGTGTAATTCAAGCGCAATTTCAACGCGCTGCTCTTTCGTTTCCCCCATTCCAAAAATCGCACCAGAACATGGGGAAATACCCGCTTGCTTTGCTTTTTCTACTGTATCTACACGATCATCATACGTATGTGTTGAGCAAATGCTATCATAATTGTTTGCATGTGTATTTAAGTTATGGTTATAACGGTGAACACCTGCTTCTGCTAAGCGTCCTGCTTGATCCTCATTTAAAAAACCTAAGCAGCAGCAAATTTTCAAATCCGTTGTTTCACGGATTTCTTTCACTGCACCGATAACATGATTTACTTCTTTATCAGTTGGACGACGACCAGATGCAACAATACAGTATGTACCCGCTTTACGGCGAATTGCTTCGTGTGCACCTTCAATAATTTTTTCCTGTGTTAACCATGCATACTTATCGATTGGTGCCTCTGAAACGATAGACTGTGAGCAATACCCACAATCTTCTGGGCATAATCCAGACTTCGTATTAATAATCATATTTAATTTTACTTTTTTACCAAAATGATGATGACGTATGATATAAGCTGCATTCATAATCTCTAATACTTCTGTATCATCTGCTTCTAAAATAGCTATCGCTTCTTCTTTCGTTATACTTCTGCCCTCTACTACTTCAGATGCAATTTGCTTCCAATCTACTTTTGTTTGTACTTGTTTCATTTCTTCTCTTCCCCTCTTTTTCAATATACGCAAATAAAGCATGGTACGTTGCTACAATTTGCCCTTCTTCCGTGAAATCTTTTTCGTATATGCGGAGCATAGTTCGAAAGATAGACGGGCTTTGACAGTAAGATTCTGCATTGCTATTCGTCGCGCCTACTTTCCGAATCGATTGCAGAAACTCACGAACTGTAGCAAACTTCTCTATGTAACATGTTTCAGAAACATGAACATCCCCTGTTACACTTTCACATACATCTTGCAGCTGTTCTCTCGTTAAAAAATGTTGTCCAACAGATGCATCATTTTGCATATTTCTTTCTTCTTTAGCACTTTGAAATGCCGTATGAAGTTCTTGAAATGTTTGCTCTCCAAATGTTGAAAATAACAACAAGCCATCCTCAAATAAATGATAATGATATAAACGTTTCACCGTTGTTTGCAAATCGTTTAGCCATTGAAATGTTGCACTTGAAATAATGACATCAAATGACTCACTTAATGTAAGATGTTCAATATCTTCACACCGAAATGTCACAGATTCCACGTGATTTCTCGTTTTCGCAACAGCAATCATACTTTCAGCAAAATCAATTGCAGTAATTGCTGCATTTGGAAAGGAAACAGCTAATTGCTCAGTCAAATAGCCTGTGCCACATCCGAGTTCTAAAATACGGATGGACGACATCTTGTGATAGTGTTTTTTCATTATAGAAATTAATTGTTGCGCCATCTTTTTTTGTACACTTGCATATTGATCATAGGATACAGCTGCCCCATTAAATCGTTTTTGTAATAACGTTTTGTTGATCATTTTGTATCCCCTCTACAAACTGGATGATTTCATTTGCGCAATATTCGGAATCAGTTACACAAAGTGCATGCCCAGCTCCATTTATTACTTTAAGCGCCCCATTCGTATTTTCTTGTATATAGCGAGCAGCAGATAGTGGACATATCGCATCCTGTTCTCCATGAAGAAGTAATACCGGCATCTTTACATGCTTTAACTGACTTCTCATATCCATCTCTATTAAATAATCAAGTCCCAGCTGTAAAGATTCAATGAAATCACCTTGAAAACGTTCTGCAATGTCTTCAAATTGTTCACTATCTTTTATCTCTTGTTTTGTAAACATACTTTTATAGAAACGCTCCAATGTGTGGTCCTTTCGCTTCACTAAACTTCTTTTCATCCGCTCTACAAAAGGAAGTTTCCATCCACTCTCGTAATTTTCATCCACTGTAAACTTTGCTGTACCACCTATTAAAATCATCCCTTTTACCCGCACTCTATCACATGCTTGAAGGGCAGCTAATGCACCAAGTGACCATCCAATCAAAATCACATCCTGCCCTCTTGCAGCTTCTGCTACTCGTTCTGCAAACTCACTAAGTTCTTTTACACCACGCCATTCAACATGCCAGACAGAATATTCCTGAAAATATGGAAGTAATGGATCCCATACTTGTTTTTCCATCCCCCATCCAGGAATGAAAATAAGCTCGGGCTGTTTCATCTCATTCCCCCTCTTCTTTACCAATTCGAATGATTTGCTCAATAGCCCATTGTAAGTCAGCTTTTGTATGTTCAGATGTAACTGCGAATCGGATTCGCGAACTATTATATGGAACAGTTGGTGGCCTGATAGCAATTGCAGCAATTCCTGCCTCCTGCAGTTTTTCACTAAAATGTAGCGTAGCTTCATTCGACGCCACAATAATTGGTACTATATGTGTTGAACTATCACCAATATTGAAACCAACTTCTTCTAAAGCATTGCGGAAATAAGCTCCATTTTCTAAGAGCCGCTGCCGTCTTCCCTCATCTTCCTTCACAATTTCAATTGCACGTTTCATTGCGCCAAGTGTCCCTGGCGGTAATGCTGTTGTGAAAATAAAGCTTCTCATCGTGTTTTTCATATAATCGATACAAATTGCATCACCTGCTAAATAAGCTCCATAACACCCTAGCGCTTTACTAAACGTTCCCATATGAATGTCGATTCCTTCAGAAATCCCCTGCTCTACATGCGCTAAACCAGCACCATGCTTTCCATATATTCCACCTGCATGCGCCTCATCAACCATCAATAATGCTCCATATTTTTCTTTCAGCATAATCAACTCTTTTAGATGCGCAACATCTCCATCCATGCTGAAAACCGTGTCTGTTACGATTAACTTTCGCTTTGCAACAGGTGCCATCCGCAACAATCTTTCCAAATATTCTAAATCATTATGTCGATATCTTTTATGTTCTGCACCGCTAAGCATAATCCCATCAACAATGCTGGCATGATTTAACTTATCGCTAAAAACAATGTCGTGACGCCCAACTAAAGAAGAGATTGCCCCGACATTTGCTGAATATCCACTGTTCACAATGATTGCTTTTTCAGTTTCTTTCCAATCACAAACACTCTGTTCGACCTCTTCATATAGTGCATAATTTCCTACAACAAGTCGTGATGCTGTCGCTCCTACTCCATATTCCTTTGTCGCTACAATAGACGCTTCTTTTAATCGTCTATCTCCCGCCAAGCCTAGATAGTTATTCGAAGCTAAATTTAACATACGTTTTCCATTCCTAATAAGCCATGGTTCTTCAGCTTGCTCAGTCATAACTACATGTCGATATTGTGATTTCTCTTTCAAACGATTTAAACTAGAGTGAAAGTGTAGATTCCACGTTTGATCCATGTTTGACGAACTCCTCTAAATTTGAAATCGTAATATTCTCTTCTGCTGCTCTCAATAGTTCTTCACGCGTAAACCCTTCTTGAAGCTCTGGTAGTAAACCCAAAACCGGAATACCACTTAACTCCTCAATCATTTCTTTATTCTCTTGCACACGTTCCTTCTCACATTCCTTACAGCCGGATAAAATAACACCCGCAACTGTTAAACCATGGGCTTTCGCATACGAAATCGTTAAAATGGTATGATTCACAGTACCTAACGCCGGACGCGCGACAATAATAAGTGGTAATTTCAATTCCTTTGCAAAATCAACCACTAAAGCATCTTCTGTATATGGAACTGCAAGACCACCTGCACCTTCTACAAACAAACTATCAAATTCTGTCATTAACTCATTATAATGAGCCGTAATTTGTGCTAGTGTCACAGTTCTTCCTGCTCGCCGCATTGCCAATCTTGGCGCGAGAGGTTCTTCAATAGAATAAGGACAAATGCGATCAGCCTCTGTCATTACTCCTGATGCCATTTTCAATCTAACTGCATCCCCTTCTGGATTCGAAGCGATGTGTCCGCTTTGCAATGGTTTATATATCCCTACGTTATACCCGCGATTTCTAAATACTCCTGCTAATGCACCTGTAACAACTGTTTTTCCCACTTCCGTATCCGTTGCCGTTATAAAAAAGCCACCCATTATTCTCCCTCCGTAATATCTGCAATTGCTTGATATAAAATGTGCAGCATTTCATCAATCTCATCTACTTGAGATGCTAACGGTGGCATAAATACAATGGTATTACCAAGCGGACGTAAAATCATTCCTAGTTCTCTTGATCGCTTACACACTTCCACGCCTACTCGCTCCGTCCACTCAAACGGCTCTTTCGTTTCTTTATTTTTCACAAGTTCAATTCCTACCATCAATCCACACTGACGAATATCTCCAACATGTTTGTATTCATAAAGTGCTTCCAATTGTTTCCCTACATATTCTGCTTTGTATGCAACATCTTTTACTAGATTTGTTTTTTCATAAAGTTCTAAATTAACAATTGCAACTGCGCAACCTAATGGATTGCCGGTATAACTATGACCATGGAAAAATGTTTTCTGCTCTTCATAGCTACCTAAAAAAGCATCATAAATTTCATCTGTTGTCACAGTAATAGCTACCGGTAAATACCCACCGGTTAAGCCTTTTCCAGCTGTTAAAATATCCGGTGTAACATTTTCATGTTCACAAGCAAACATTTTTCCAGTACGACCAAATCCCGTTGCCACCTCATCTGTAATAAATAAAACATTATATGTTGTACAAAGATCTCGAAGACCTTTTAAATATCCTTTCGGCATTGTAATCATACCGCCTGCACCTTGCATTAACGGCTCTACAATAATCGCTGCAATCTCATCATGTTTTTCTTTTAATAACTCTTCCATTTCTTCCAAATGTTTTTGAACAATTTGTTCTTTGTCATCCCCATAAGGAGAACGATATGTATATGGATATGGCATTTTTATTGCTTCAAATAAGAGCGAACTGTACACTTGGTGAAACAAGTCAATCGCTCCTACTGAAACAGCTCCAATTGTATCTCCATGATATGCTTCTTTTAATGTAATAAACTTTTGTTTTTTAGGTTTTCCTTTATGCTGCCAATATTGAAAAGCCATCTTAATTGCAATTTCAACAGCTGTAGAACCAGAATCTGAATAGAATACTTTTTTCAAACCTTCCGGAACAACTTCAATGATCTTTTCTGCAAGTAAAATCGATGGCACATTTGCAAGTCCTAGCATAGTCGAATGCGCGACTTTATTTAATTGTTCACGAATTGCATTATCTAATTCAGGAACATGATGTCCATGAACATTAAGCCAAATGGATGAAACGCCATCCCAATAACCATTCCCATTTACGTCATATAATTTACGGCCTTCTCCTCGCTCAATAATAACTGGATCTTCCGCTAAATAGTCCTTCATTTGCGTAAATGGATGCCATACGTATGCTTTATTTTTCTCAGCCAACTCTTCATATGTATAGGTTGTTTTTTTACTTGTATTGCTACTAACAGTCACAATTGCCACCCCTAATGTTAACTTTTATATAAATATAGTTAACATTAAAATTAAAATACTGTCAATTATTTTAAAAGGTAAATGTTCTTAAAAAAGAACGACTTATCATAAGATAAGTCGTTTTATTTTCCATGCTGAATCTTTCCGATTTCCAAAATAATCTCTTCGTCTTTTTTCCCTTCAGTATCAATTCCAAGTTGTTTTGCATGTTCTATAAGCAGCTCATGACGCTTTTCAAACCTTGCTGTATTTAACTCTTTTTGAATTTCTTTTTCTGTTTTCCCTTCAAGAGGAACACCTAATTTAGCAGCTGTTTTCTCTCTATTCTTTTCTTCTTTGACTTTCTCTAATTCCTTTGTTTCTACTTTTTGCTCAACCTTTAATTTCGGTTGATCTGGTGATGCCGCAAATACTGTATAAATTCCAGCACCTCCACCAAGAACAAGTAAGGTTGTCAAAAGAAATAATTTTTTCTTCATTCACTCCCCTCCTTTCTATTTTCATTATAACGCACAAATAAGAACTAAAAAAACATTCTCTCGTTATTTTCCTAAAAAAAATAATAAGTATATGTGTTGACATATGTGATAGATATGTGATAAAAATTTAACTAACATCATATGAATCGGCGATGATAGGATTTAGTAGTATTTCGTTTCCTGATTTCAGAGAGCTGGTGGTCGGTGCGAACCAGTACAGAGCGAATTATGAATTACCCCCTGGAGCTTCTTTTACGAAACGTTTGGAGTAGTGAAAGACGGTTATGGACCGTTATTTCTACAGAGTGGTGAAATGAAACTGTTTCACAATTTAGGGTGGTACCGCGATTTTTTTCGTCCCTGCATATACTGCAGGGGCGTTTTTTATTTTCTGTTGGTGCATATTATACGACCCTTTATTTTGTGCTACGTTCATTTCACAAGCTAGGGTGGTACCGCGATTCTTTTCGTCCCTGCATATTTATATGCAGGGACGTTTTTTTATGATGCTAAACAATTACCGGTAATTTGTCTCAAAATTCTAAATTTTAGAAGGAAATATACAATATTAGCGAATTTTATATAAAAAAGAACTATTTTAGATTATTAGGAGGGGCAAACAATGGTTTCAAAAATTGAATCTATTCTTTTAACATTTTTCATCTTTTTCTGTATTGGCTTTAGCGTTATTCAATTAGGAACATCACCACACATTCCAATTTTATTTGGCATTATTGTATTATTAGCATTTGGATTTATTAAAAAAATCCCTTGGTCTACTATGGAAAAAGGAATGATAAGTAGTATTTCAGCTGGTATTCCATCCATTTTCATCTTTTTACTTGTTGGTGTTCTAATTAGTGTTTGGATTGCCGCTGGAACAATTCCAACATTAATGGTATACGGCTTCGGGCTTGTATCTCCAAAGGTTTTCATTCCAACAGTCTTTGTTGTTTGTGCAATTGTTGGAACAAGTATTGGCAGCGCATTTACAACAGCAGCGACAGTAGGACTTGCTTTTATGGGAATGGGTACTGCTCTTGGATACGATCCAGCACTTATTGCTGGTGCAATTGTTTCTGGAGCTTTCTTCGGGGATAAGATGTCTCCTTTATCGGATACAACAAACTTAGCTCCTGCTGTAACAGGAGTGGATCTATTTGAACATATTCGTAACATGCTTTGGACAACAATTCCTGCTTTCATTATTGCCTTTATCGCTTTCTTCATTTTAGGAAGTGGTTCTTCAGGAAATGTTGATTTCTCTACTTTTACAAATGCGCTAGAAAAGAATACAATCATTTCAATTGTCACACTTATTCCGATTCTATTACTATTCGTATGCGCATTTAAAAAAGTACCGGCTGTTCCAACTTTACTTGCTGGCATTGTAGCTGGTATTATCATTCTCTTTATTTTCAAGCCGGGTACATCACTTGCTGATTTGATGAAAATTATGCAAGATGGCTATGTTGCTAAGACAGGCATAAAAGATATTGATAGTTTATTATCACGCGGTGGATTACAAAGTATGCTTATGTCAATTGCACTTATTTTCCTTGCTCTTTCTATGGGTGGGTTACTACAAGGAATTGGCATTATTACTCAGCTTATGAACATTATTTCTAATTTCGTTAAGACAAGCACTCGTTTAATTATTTCTACCGCTTCAACAGCAATTGGAGTTAACTTCTTGCTTGGTGAGCAATACTTATCTATCGTTTTAACAGGACAAGCATTTGCTAACAAATACGATGAAGTCGGTTTAGAACGCCGTAATTTATCACGCGTACTAGAAGATGCAGGCACAGTTGTTAATCCTCTTGTACCATGGGGCGTAAGCGGCGTCTTCTTAGCAAACGTACTAAGCGTTCCAACAATTGATTATGTTCCATACTCAATCTTCTGCTTAGCTTGCCCAATCGTTACAATTATCGTTGGATTCACAGGATTCGGGCTTTCATGGAAAAAAGAAAAAACTGTTTCAGTTTCTTAAATGAAATATAAGGAAAAAAGGGATTACCACTATCGGTAATCCCTTTTTTCCTTATTCCTCTATTTGCGAACGTTATTATCTATTTGCTTTTTTTCGTCTAAATAACATAAACACGCCTGCTCCAACAAACGCAAGTCCCGCTCCAATTGTAGAGAAGACACTCGCTCCCGTTTTTGGTAAATCACGCTCTACTTCGTTTGTTTCTTTATCTTCACTTACATTTGTATGTTCTTTCGTATCTTTATTTTCACCTTCAGTAGGTGATGTTGGTTTATCCCCACCGTTTCCTTCATCTGTCGTTGGCGGTGTTGTTGGCTTATCCCCATCATTTCCTTCACCTGGTGTTGGCGGTGTGGTTGGTTTATCTCCATCATTTCCTTCACCTGGTGTTGGCGGTGTGGTTGGTTTGTCTCCATCATTCCCTTCACCTGTCGTTGGTGGCGTTGTTGGTTTGTCTCCATCGTTCTTTTTCGTTAAATCAATTGCATATTTCGCAAACTCATTTTCAGATGGACCAACATAAGAGATTTTCCCATCCTTTGTAATGTACTTTTGCGCATTTGGTGAAGAGTCAAATGTAGTATTTAATTTTTCAGCAGCTATTGGTTTAAACGCCCAGTTTTGATCTGCCGCTGGATTAATAACAGGTGTTTCTTTCATATATTTCGTAATGATTTGACGCGTTTCATCTTGAGATTGATACACAACTTTACCTTTACTTACACCAGGGAATGTTTGACTGCTGCCACGATAGTTATTGGTAGCAACAATAAATTCTTGATCATCAGCGATTGGTTTCCCATCATATGATACGTTCACAATACGATTCGCATTTGGATTTACTACTTTTCCATCTTTATCATATTTTGCTGGTTGTGTCACATCAATTTCGTATTTTACGCCATCTAAAATATCAAAGTTATATGTAGGGTAGTTCACATTTACTAACGACTGTTCTTCTGCTTTAGCTGGATCAATTTGATTGAACTGACCTGCAGACATTTCAAGCCATTCTTTTACTTGTGCACCATTTACTTTTACAGCATACAGTGTATTTGGATATACATATAAATCAGCAACGTTTTTAATCGCTAAAGTTCCTGCTGGAATATCAGTATAATAAGTTGCACCATTTCGGCCGCCTGCTTTAAAAGGTGCACCTGCTGATAAAACTGGGATTCCTTTATATTTATCGTATTGTTCATTTTCTGCAAATAGCTTTTCTACATACCATTTTTGAGCATTCGTTACAAGCTGTACAGATGGATCATCTTGTACAAGTGAAAAATAACTGTTAATTGGTGCTGTTGTTTTACCGACAGGTGTATTTACATATTTAATCGTTGCTTCATGATCGTCTTTTATTTCATTAACTAAATTCTTATCAGATTCTACTAATGCATTTCCTTTACTATCAGAAATTGGACGAACGCTTGGAACCGATTTATCTTTTTGTACTTCCCACTTGCCATTTACTTTTTTCAGTTCCATATCAATGATACCTAGATTACTTCCGAAAACACCAGGCATTACAACTGGAACATCGTTAAACTTGTCCGTTACTACCGTATGGGAGTGTCCCATTAACACTGCATCAACACCAGGAACTTCTGTTGCTAAATAATAGGATGCATTCTCATTCTTCATACCAGGTTTATAATCACTTTTATCGACACCAGAGTGAGCTAATGCAACAATAATATCTGCACCTTTAGCTTGCATTTCTGGAACCAATTTCTCTGCCGTTTGTACAATGTCTTTCGCTTTTACTTTTCCTTCTAAATTCGCTTTATCCCAACCCATAATTTGTGGTGGTACAAAGCCCATTACACCGATTTTCACTGTTTGTGTTTTGCCAGCTTCATCTGTTACTACTTTGTCAAAAATATGATACTTTTCAAATGCATTTTTATCGTTCTCTTCATTATTATCATGATCATCTATAAAAACATTTGAGTTAATAACTGGGAACTGTGTTTTACTAATTGCCTTATGCAAGTAGTCCAAACCGTAGTTAAACTCATGGTTTCCAAGAGAAATGACGTCATACTTCATTAAATTCATTACACGATATAAAGGGTGAACATAGTTTCCATCCAAACCTTTTTGCGCCACATAATCCCCAAGCGGCGTCCCTTGTAGAGCATCCCCATCATCAAATAGTACAGAGTTTTTCGCTTTTGCACGTTCCTCATTTACAAGAGTTGCTGTCTGAACTAAACCAACTTTATTATCTGTTTTCGTTTGATAATAGTCGTAGTTCATTAAGTTAACATGAATATCAGAAGTTTCTAAGATTCGTAATTTAACTGTACTTTCTCCTGCTTGTTCCTCTGCATGAGCAATAGTTGGCATTACTTGAGGTGCGATAACACCTAATGCAAGCGTCGCTCCTGCTAGCGCTTTCTTTGATTTCTTCACAAAAAATCCCCCTTATTAAATTGTCCCTTTAAAAACAAATAAAATGAACTTTTCATCAAACTCTAATAAAGTATTCTCTACCTTCATTCTCTTATTTCCTCATATTAGAATATTAGAGTGACGCCTATTCACTTATCCCGCTATTTGCGGGCAGTAAGATCCTCACCTCAAAATTTAGCAGAAGCAAAAAAGTTAGATGGGGGATCAACTGCCCGTAAAAGCCCGATTGGTTCAACTAACCATCAGGTGAAGGGATGAAGAAAATCCCCCACTAATGGAAGTTTCACCTTATCTGACATTATCATATCGAACATACTTTCATATCGTCAATAATTTTTGACATACTTCTACAAATTTTATGTAAAGTTATTGTAAACTTTACATAAAGATATAATATAACCTTCCATTGCTTATACAGCTAAATATGATACAATAACCAATTACAAGGAGGATAATTTTATGAAAAAAGTCATCTTAACTATACTTTGTCTCCTCCTTCTAATCATTTCTTATTCGTATTTCGAAAAGAACGATGAGACAAAACAAAAGGAAAAAGAAACAACATCTGCCCCTCGTTGGATTGATAAACAAACAAATGATTCCTTCTATCATCTTGTCCTAGGCGATTCTCTCGCAAAAGGATATGGCTCTACACAAGGGGGATATGCGGAGCTAGCCTCTAATCAAATAGGGGAACAAATTCATAAACCAATTACAGTAGAAAACCTCGGTGTAAACGGGTTAACAACGGATCGTCTTGTTCAGAAGGTTCAATCAGAAGAAGTAAAACAAAAAATTCAAAAAGCAAATTTAATTACCATTAGTATTGGCGGAAATAATTTATTTCGCTTAAATCGTAATGTAGGAGTTATAGATGGTATGCAAATGTTAAACAAAGAAAAAAATCATTTTGAAACAGATGTAAAAGACATCGTAACAACAATTCGAACTCTCAATCCAAATGCCTTACTTATTTTATCTGAACTTTATAACCCTTTACAACTCGATGATTCAATTGCTTCTTATGCAGATATGTTTTTAGATGGCTGGAATGATGCGGTTTACTCAATTTCAAAAGCGAATCAACCGTCCATTGTTTTACCAATTCGAAAATTAATACCAAATGATAAAAAAGAATTACTGTACGATCAAGTACATCCAAATGATAAAGGTTATGAAATTATTGCCAACGCGTTTACTAAACAAGTTCTATCCTACAAATATTAAAACAAAAACGAACAATTCTATTTTTATACGGTACCTTTTTTTGTTACAATGATAATGGAAGGGGGCCTTTATATGGAATCACGCGAATGGGAACGTATTGTTGATCATCTTCTTTCGTTAGTGCCTCTTTTTTATCGCAAATTTATGCTTCCTGGAGAGTTTTCTTCACAAAGGCACATGCCACCGTCACATACACAGGTGTTACTGCTATTGCATGAACGTGGCACATTAGCAGTGTCAGAAATCGGAAAGCGATTAGCGATTTCAAGGCCCAACATGACACCTCTATTAAATAAATTGATTCAAGAAGAACTTATAGAGCGTCATTACAGCGAAAAAGATCGACGAGTCATTTTAATTTCTCTAACACTAGAAGGGAAATCGTTAGTAAGTCAATATCAACAATTCATTTTAGACAAACTAAAAGAAAACTTTCAAACATTATCGGAAAGCGATCGTGAACAACTCATTCACTCGCTTCAAACGATTCAAAATTTAATTTTGAAAACAAACGTATAAAGCTGCTTCCAAAGGAAGCAGCTTTATGATTCATAATAGTTTCCATAATATACATTTGAATACGGCCATGTTGTTAAGTATGGTTTTTGCTCCGGAGAAGGCTGCGCTTGCTGATATGTTTCAAACTGTTGCCTTGTATAAGGAACAGGATAATAATACACATATGAGTATGCTTGAGGTACATAGTAATAATACATTCATTCTCCCTCCTTTTTTAAGCATATTCAAGGCGGAAAATGAATGTGACATTCTTTATATTTGTACAAGTGGTTCTCTCGCGCGTTTTTTTCTTTTTTTCAAACGTAACTTACGGTTCTTTTCATATAAATAATGCACAACAAAATAAGATATTACTCCAAATACACCCCCGAAAATTGTCATCCCAATTAATACATATACTTCACTCTGTAATAAGCTCTTTAACATAATAAAAATATTACTCGAGAAAAGATCAGATATTGTATATGGTTTATGCTGAATTACCTTTATTTCAAATGGATATAAAGTTTTCCCTAATGCATATGCAAACGGAAACAAAATTACCGGAAGAAATGATATTTTTCCGATAATATTACCAATAACCGCTGCTGGAAAAGATCCCTTTGCTAAGCGTACAATTGGATAAAAAATAAGATAAACAAGTGACGCTGTATAAATCACCAACATTTCCAAAGCAAATCCAATCGCAAATCCACGTGACACTTTCTTCGCTCCTTCTGGCGACCGAAGCAACTTATAATAATGAAATTTAAGCACTCTCCAAATACGTTGAAAAAATGAATATGTTTTTTTACCTGTTTGCACAATTATCATCTCTTTAATAGTTTTTTCTCTTCGTAGTATGAACTTAATACTACGACACAAACAACCCTATTTAACTTCACTTATACTAACTTCATCTTATTATAAATGATACAAAGAACATTCACCAAATATACATCAGACATTTCGTAACAAAAAACCTCCCCAATTAGGAAGGTTTTTTGATGTTTTGAAGCAGACTTACCAATAATGCTTTTTGAGCGTGCAATCGATTCCCTGCCTGCTCAAAGACAACAGAATGCGATCCATCTATAATTTCTCCTGTTACTTCCTCTTCACGATGAGCGGGTAAACAATGTAAGAAGCGATACGTTGCTTTCGCATGCTGAACAAGTTTTTCGTTCACTTGAAACGGTTGAAATAATTGGTATTTCCCTTCCGTATCTTCTTGCCCCATGCTCATCCAAACATCGGTATAGACAAAGTCAGCACCTTTCACTGCCAACTCCGGATCATTCAAAACTTCAATATTTGCTCCCGTCTCATTTGCAATTTCTAGCGCACGCTTTACAATTTGTTCATTCGGTTCATACCCTGGGGGAGTCGCCACTGTCATATGCATACCGACTTTTGCACTTGCTAGCAGTAAAGAGTGACATACATTATTTCCATCCCCTACGTAAGCAAGTTTAATCCCTTTAAATGTATGAACTTCTTCATAAATTGTCATCAAATCAGCTAATGCTTGACACGGATGATGATCATCTGTCAATCCATTAATAACAGGAATACTTGCTTCTTTCGCAAGCTCCTCTACATCTGCGTGCGAGAATGTACGAATCATAATTCCATCAATATAATGAGATAATACTTTTGCTGTGTCTGAAACACTTTCCCCTCTGCCAAGTTGCATTTCTTTTCCACTTAGAAACATTCCATGTCCACCGAGTTGTACCATTCCTGCTTCAAAAGAAACACGCGTACGAGTTGAATGTTTATCAAAAATTAAACCTAATATTTTCCCTTCTAATAAAGGTTCATGTTTCTCTTTTTTTAAATACATTGCAAATTCAATTAGCGCAATTATCTCCTCTTGCGTCAGTTCTTCTAATGTTAAAAGATCTTTCGTTTGTAATTTCGGTACTTGTATAGTTGACATAGAATTTCCCCCTTATAATATTGGTGATTTTTGTGTACAAATCACTCTTTTTATCATATTTACTGCTTCGTCTATTTCTTCATTCGTTACAATGAGTGGTGGTAAAAGCCGTAAAACATTTGTTCCAGCTTGCAATACAAGAAGCCCCTCTTTTTCTAACTGTTCTATAATGAATGTGACGTCACACTTACAAACGACTCCAATCATAAGTCCTCTCCCTCGAATATCAGTAATCCATTCAACATCAAGTAATTCTTGCTTTAATTTTTGCAGGAAGTATTCTCCCTTTTCTTTTACTTCTTGTAAAAATGAAGGTTGTTTTATAATTTGTAGTACTTCTTTTGCTGCTGTCATTGCAATGTAATTTCCGCCAAATGTTGAACCATGGGTCCCCGCTGAAAAAGCAGTCATAAGCTCTTTCTTTCCAAGCATTGCCCCAACCGGGATCCCATTTCCAAGCGCTTTTGCCGCTGTAACGATATCTGGAGATGTTCCGGTCTGTTCATAAGCAAACAACGTTCCCGTTCTTCCCATACCCGTTTGCACCTCGTCGATTATATAAAGAGCACCATATTGTCTACATAACTTCTCAATCTCTTGCAAAAAGGAAATATCAGCAGGTAAGACGCCACCCTCACCTTGAACAACTTCCACCATAACTGCAGCTACTTCTTCATTCATTGTCTCCCTGAGCTCGGCTATATCATTAAAGGGAATATGTGAAAAAGATGGAAGAAGTGGACCAAATCCCTTTTTTACTTTCTCTTGCCCCGTTGCGCTCATCGTTCCAAATGTTCTTCCATGGAAAGATTGCTGGAATGTTAAAACAAGAGATTTCCCCGTATGCTTCCGCGCTAGTTTAAGCGCTGCTTCATTGGCTTCTGCCCCGCTATTACAAAAAAACACGTAATCTAACTCACGCCTCTCTGTTAGCAATTCAGCTACCTTTTCTTGGACCTTGTGCGGAAAAAGATTTGATATATGCCAAATTTCCTGTAATTGCTTTTTTACTGCTTCTACAAGTACAGGATGACAATGTCCTAAATTACATACAGCAATTCCAGAAGTAAAATCTAAATACTTTTCCCCACTTTCATCTATCACTTTTGTTCCGGTTCCTTGAACAATTTCAACATTGCGCCTCCTATATACCGGAAATATTTGACTATTCATACGACATTCACCCCTTTTGTTACCGTCGTTCCAACCCACTCCCCTGATGTTCCTAAAAAATGTTTTGTACCATTTACAATGCTGACATACTCGACTCCCATCTGTATTGAGGTGAGAGCAGCCTGTACTTTCGGAATCATCCCCCCTGTAATAACTTCTTTTTCTATCAGACGTAGGATCTCAGCTTCATCCGCTTTCGTTAACAACTTCCCTTCGAACAATATCCCATCTACATCCGTAATAAAAATAAGTTCTTTCGCCCCCAGCGCAGCTGCAATTCCGGCTGCGGCTGTATCTGCATTTATGTTATAAACCTGGTTTCCTCTTACCCCAATTGGAGCAATAACCGGAATATAATTCAAATCTAGTAACCCTTTTAATAGTGAAGTCTCTACACCGCTAACTTCACCAACATATCCAATATCCTCATCAAGAGGCTGAACTTGAAGTAATTCCCCATCACAACCAGAGATTCCGATTGCATGCAAGCCATGCTTTTGAAAATTCATCACCATTTTTTTATTCGTGCTTCCGCATAAAACCATTTGAACAACATTCATCACTTCTTTTGTCGTCACACGTAACCCATTCTTCTTTTCAATTGGAATATTAAATCGCTTTAGCTTTGCATCAATTTCTGGTCCACCGCCATGAACAACAATAACTTGATATTTTTTCTTCAGCTGCTCTATACATTCAAAAAACACATGGTCTAAACGTTCTAGCATACTACCACCGCATTTTACTACGATATACTCGCTCATCTTCTCTCTCCTTACGTACGATAACAAGCATTTATTTTCACATAGTCATAGCTTAAGTCGCAGCCCCAAGCTCTTCCTTTCTCCCCTCCAAGGTGCAAATGAGCATCAATAACAATTTCAGATTCCTTTAATTTTTGTTTCATTTCCTCTTGAGAAAACGCTTGTGGCTCGCTGCTTTGTAAAACAGAAATAGACTGAATAGCAATATCAACAGCGATAGGATCAATAACAACTCCACTTTGACCAATCGTACTAATAATGCGGCCCCAATTTGCATCTTCACCATACATTGCAGTTTTCACAAGACTTGAGCCAACAATTTGTTTCGCAATCTTATTCCCTTCTTCTACTGTTCGTGCTCCGTATACATTTACTTCAACTAACTTAGTAGCACCTTCACCATCTTTAGCAATTTGCTTCGCTAAGTCCTCACATACCTTTTGCAAAGCAAACATAAACTTCTCCCACTCCGTATGATTCGTATGAATAGCAGTTGTTCCTGATAACCCACTTGCCATTACAACGACCATATCATTTGTAGATGTATCACCGTCCACAGTAATTTGATTAAATGTATGATTCGTAACTTGTGATAATGCTAGCTGGAGTGCTTCTTGTTCTATATTTACATCTGTTGTAATAAAACTAAGCATCGTTGCCATATTCGGATGAACCATACCAGAACCTTTTGCTGCCCCTGCAATCGTCACTTCTTTTCCTTCAATCATAAACTGATAACATGATTGCTTTATAACAAGATCCGTTGTTAATATCGCTTCATAAAAGGAAGCTGCCTTCTCTTTTTCTTTCGACGGTACGAGATAGGAAATACCAGTACGAATTGCTTCCATTGGTAAAGAAACTCCAATGACACCTGTTGAAGCAACTGCCACATGATTTTCTTTTACCTGGAATTGTTTCGCAGCCAACGTTTTCATTTCATACGCATCTTGTAACCCCTGTACACCTGTACATGCATTTGCATTTCCGCTATTTACAACAATTGCTTGTAGCTTTCCTTCCACAGCTATACTTTCTTTTGTAACTTGTACTGGCGCAGCTTGAAATTGATTTGTTGTATAAACAGCTCCGCAATTAGCAGGAACATCACAAACAATTGCTCCCATATCTTTTTTCCCTTTTTTCAACCCTACCTGGGTACCAATCGCTGCAAAACCTTTTGGCGTTACAATTGATCCACTTGCAACTTTTATAATAGAATCTGTTCCAATCATCATTCCTCCTCCTTATGGATAGAGCGGCATATATTGTAATCCAGCCGTTTCCTCCAGACCTGCTAATAAGTTTGCATTTTGAATTGCTTGCCCAGCCGCTCCTTTCATCATATTGTCGATAACGGATACAACTGTAATACGTCCTGTTCGTTCATCATAAGCCGCTCCAATGTCACAATAATTTGAACCCCTTACTTCTTTTGGACTTGGAAACTCTCCTTTAGAACGGATACGAACAAAAGGAGCATGACAATACGTTTCTTCATATAACTTCTCTAATATCTGTGCATGGATATCTCGTTTTGCTTTTGCATAGAGAGTAACCATAATCCCTCTCGATATCGGAATTAAATGTGTACTAAATGTAATTGGTTTTGCCTGTTTATTCCACTCACCAAGCATTTGTTCAATCTCTGGAACATGCTGGTGCTCATTCACTTTATAAATATGGAAATTATCATACAGCTCCGGAAAATGAGTCATTGTTGTCGGTGTTTTTCCCGCTCCTGACACCCCTGATTTCGCATCGATAATAAGTGAGTCTTCCTCTATCATCCCGCCCCGCATTAATGGCGCAGCTGCTAGTAGTGCCGCTGTTGCAAAACATCCTGGATTTGCAACCAATTCCGTTTCTTTAATAGCTAACTTTTTCCATTCACTTAATCCATACACTGCCTTTTGAAGAATTTCTTCCTTTGCAGCAGGCCTTTTATACCATGTTTCATATGTACAAGGATTCAACATACGGAAATCACCTGATAAATCAATAACTTTTAAACCAGACGCTAGCAAGCGTGGCGTCAGCTCCGCCGAAACCCCTGCCGGTGTCGCTAAAAATACAATACTAGCCTCCTTCGCTATTACATCCACGTCTATTTCTTGTAACGTATGGACAATAAAATTTTGTAAGTGCGGATATACATTTGTTATTCGTTCCCCTACTTGTGAAAAAGAATGGACAGATGTAATCGAAAAATATGGATGATGATGTAACAACCTTATTAACTCAATTCCTCCATATCCAGTTGCTCCAATAATCGCGACTTTCATATGCTCCTCCTTATATCGATTCTTTAAATTAAATATGATTATAATATTGTATATTTATAGAGTCAATTAAATATTTATTAATTTTAAAAGTTTTAAAAACGTAATTTTTCTAGAAAAATAATAATTATACATGAATTTTTATACACCTTTGATGTACGCTAGTATTTTTTCTATACTTCAAGTACAATAAAAACAATACATTTATACATGCAAGCGGGGAAAAACATGAATGAAAAATTAATTGAAAAGATGTTGATAAAAAGTTTTCGGCAATATCAATGTAAACCTATTTCAAAAGAGGATCGGGAAACTTTAATTCAAAGTGTCCAAACAACCATTGGTTCGGAACCCGATATCGATGTATATGAAGCAATTGAGGATATTGTTTATGAATATATTACGGGAAAATAAAAAATAGGAGATTTCCAAATGGAAATCCCCTATTTTTTACTTAATGATTTACCTGCTATACGTTCAAAAAAAACTGGAAATAACGCAAAAAGTTTAGGCCCAACACTCATCCATTTTGGCAAATTCACTTCACGCTTTTTCGTTTGCATCGCTTCTACAATTTGCTCTGCTACGTATGTTGGCTTTAACATGTAACGTCCCATATTTTTTACATATGTACCTGATTGATCAGCAATATCAAAAAAGTTTGTGTCAATTGGCCCTGGATTAATCGCTGTTACATGAATATTTGTATTTGAGAGCTCCATGCGTAAGCTATTCGTAAATCCTAATACCGCATGTTTGCTTGCTGCATACGCACTAGATTTTGGCGTTGCAATTTTCCCTGCTAACGAAGCAATATTAATGATTTGTCCACTATCTCTCTCTAACATATGAGGTAATACTGCTTTCGTACAAGCTACTAATCCAAATACATTGACCTGAAACATATCTTTCACTTCAGTCATGGACGCTTCTTCAAACGTTTTGAAAATACCAAAACCAGCATTGTTTACCAATATATCAATCTGCCCTGCATCCTTTAATATTCTTGCAAAAACAGTATCAATCTCTGCTTCTTCACTTACATCTAATACGTAATAATAGCAAGGCGTATTGTAAGTCGATTTAATCTTTCCAGCTAATACTCGTAGTTTTTCCTCTGTCCGCGCTATTAATACAGGAATCGCGCCTTGCGCTGCAACTTGCATCGCAACTTGCTCTCCAATTCCACTAGAAGCTCCTGTAATGACGATTACTTTTTCTTGTAAACGTCCCGTCATCGCTGTCACCTACTTTGCATAATAAATCAATTGTGGCGACGATTCATCAATCATCACTTGTTGATTATATGCTAAAAAGTCCAATTGTCCAACTGTTTCCGAAATCGTAAGTGGCAATTGTTCTTTATATAATACAGGAAATAATTTCACACATACTTCGAAGGCTGTCATCGGTTTTTCTTTTAATAATTCTAACACTTTGAAAGCACGTGTTTCTTGTTTTTGCAATCTTCCCTCTATCAGCTCTTTCACATTCACAATGTCTTCTCCATGACCTGATAAAATGCGTGAAATCTTCATGTTACTTAAACGTTTTAATGTTTGATTATATTGTAGTAAAGGTTGCGCTCGCTCTGTCTGTCCTTCATATGGCGGTTCTAGTATCGGATTGGAGGAAATATGACTGATTAAAGCATCCCCACCAATTAATAGTCCATCACGCTCCCTGTATAACGAAATATGAGTCGAAGCATGCCCAGGTGTTTCAATAACTGTAAACTCCGGTAACGATTCAATACTGTCTCCCTCTCGTACAGTATGTGTTAACGATCTATTACAAGAATATTTAAGTGTTTTCGTCGTAAGTAATGCTTCATTCTTCAAAAATGCTTCTGGAACTCCGAACTGTAATGCGGCTTCTTTAAAAAATTGTTGATAACGTTTCAAAAATTGAGAATCCTGCGTAATCCACGGCTCATTCCAAGGATGGCCCACAATATTTGTCTTCTCAGAAAATGTATTTAAAAGTCCACAATGATCAGCATGATGGTGTGTAATCACTACTGTTTCAATGTCTTCTATCCTATATCCTAAAGTCCTTAATTGTTTTTCTAATGCTGCCCTGGCCTCTTTTGTATTTGTCCCTGTATCAATTAATGTTAATGATTCTCCCTTTACTAAAAACACATTAACTGTCTCAACTGCAAATGGAACAGGAATCTCCATTCGATGAATTGCTACCATGTTTATGCCCCCCGTCTCTCTCCGGTTCAAAAATGAATCCCTCTTCAGTTTACAACTTCTTTAAAAATTTGTCATTATTTTCAGATAAAAAGAAGGTGTTTTCTATAATAAAACGAATGTATGTAAATTTATAAGTTTTTCTTACAAAAATTAAGGAGGCTTCATCATGTCTATTCAAAATATTTCCTTTCTAGGTGCCGGATCTATAGCTGAAGCAATCATCGCCGGTTTATTAGATGCGAAGGTTGTAACGGGTGAACAAATTACAGTAAGTAACCGCTCAAATGAAACAAGATTACAGGAATTACATACAAAATACGGTGTCAAAGGAACACATAACAAAGAAGAACTACTTGCTCATGCGGATATTATTTTCCTTGCAATGAAGCCAAAAGACGTCGCAGAAGCACTTCAACCTATAAAAAAATATATAACGAATAATCAACTCGTTATTTCATTATTAGCAGGTGTTTCTACAAGTTCTATTACAAGCCTGCTTCAAAAAAATGTTCCGATTATCCGAGCAATGCCAAATACATCAGCCGCTATTTTAAAATCAGCCACAGCTATTTCTCCATCCTTGCATGCAACAGAGCAGCACATTTACATTGCTAAATCTTTATTTGAAACAATTGGCCTTGTTTCAGTGGTGGAAGAAGAACATATGCATGCTGTTACTGCACTATCTGGGAGTGGCCCTGCGTACGTGTATTACGTAGTTGAAGCAATGGAAGAAGCCGCAAAACAGATCGGCTTAGAAGAGTCTGTGGCTAAATCACTTATTTTACAAACAATGATCGGTGCCGCTGAAATGCTTAAAGCTAATACTAAGCACCCTTCTATCTTACGAAAAGAAATCACCTCTCCTGGTGGAACGACAGAAGCTGGGATCGAGGTTCTTCAAAGTTTTAATTTTCAACAAGCACTCGTCGCATGTATTACACAAGCTACAAAACGATCACATGAACTTGGAAAAACATTAGAACAATTAACAAACGAAAAATAATAAACGGAGCTCAGAAAATAGATCTGAGCTCCGTTCTTTTATCACGATTGTATTCTCTTATTTGCTACTCTTTCCAAAAATCTCTTCTTGAAGGCGACGCCCTGTTGGTGTTGCTGCTAGTCCACCTTCAGCTGTCTCACGAAGTGCAACTGGCATTGTTTGCCCAATTCTAAACATCGCTTCAATAACTTCATCGCATGGAATTGTACTTGTTACACCAGCTAGTGATAAATCCGCTGCAATCATAGCATTTGATGCACCTGCTGCATTACGTTTTACACAAGGTACTTCTACAAGTCCAGCAACTGGATCACATACTAACCCTAGCATATTTTTTAAAGCAATCGCCATCGCTGTAGCTGCTTGCTCTTGTGTTCCTCCAGCCATTTCAACAGCTGCCGCTGCTGCCATTCCACTTGCTGAACCAACCTCAGCTTGACAACCTCCAGCTGCACCTGAAATGCAAGCATTATTGGCAACAACCATCCCAAATGCTCCTGCTGTAAATAGAAATTCAATCATTTCTTCACGTGTTGGCTGTAATTTTTCTTTGAGCGCAAATAGTACGCCTGGTACAGTCCCAGCTGATCCAGCTGTTGGTGTTGCACAAATGATTCCCATTGCTGCATTTACTTCGTTTGTTGCAACCGCTTTGCTCACTGCATCCAACATCGTATGCCCAGATAAACCTTTTCCGCTCTTCATATACTCTTGTACTTTCACCGCATCTCCGCCAGTTAAACCAGTCGGTGATTTCACACCTTTAATACCACGCTCTACCGCTTGTTCCATCACGACTAAGTTTTTCTCCATGCCTGCAAGTACTTCTTCACGAGAGATACTTCTTGTCTCCATTTCACATTGAATCATAATTTCTGCAATTTTTACATTCTGTTCTTTAGCTTGCGCCACTAGTTCCGCTGCGTTCCGAAACATGGTGTGTCCCCCCTGCAATTAATCCATAATAGTTACTTGACAAATATTAGATTGTCCTTTAATTTCTTCGATAACTTCATCTGCCAACAATTCATCTGTTTCAATGACCATAAGCGCTCTTCTTCCTTTTTCCTTACGTGAGACACTCATCGTACTAATATTAATTTCATGTTTGGCAAGTATAGAAGCTACAGATGCAATCGCTCCAAAGCGATCATTATTTACAATAAGAAGTGCCGGACTTGTTCCTGATAGTTGTAAATCAAACCCATTTAATTCCACCACTTCAATCTTTCCACCACCAATTGAACAAGCGACCACTTCAATCTCCTCTTCTCCTTTATACAAACGAATTCTCGCTGTATTCGGATGTGGTGCATTCGCTTCTTCTTCAATAAAGTCCACTTCAATCCCACGCTCTTTTGCAATTTCTAGCGCACTTGGGATACGTGTATCATCTGTTTCAAATCCTAGTATACCACCAATCAATGCTACATCCGTTCCATGACCACGATATGTTTTTGCAAACGAGCCATATAACGAAATCGTAACTCTTTTTGGTTCATGACGGAAAAGTTGACGAGCAACTTGCCCCATTCTTGCTGCACCTGCTGTATGTGAACTGGACGGCCCAATCATAACTGGACCGATAATATCAAATACTGAGCGATATTTCATCATGATTCCCCCTAAATCTTTTATAAAAAATTGCTTACTACTATTCTATTAAGCTGCCGATTCTGTTGCCTTTCCTCCCGTACCACGAATTTGCTCCGCTGTACGAATTGGATAGTTTTTGAATAGAAGTGAGCCAATATATCCTGCAATAATACCAGACACCATAATACATAAGAAACATAGCGTTACTTTCATCGGATCATTAAAACCATACATAACCATAAGTCCGGCAATTGGCGTTGCTGTTCCTGTTGCATTATTAATAAGATCGAACATCGAGATAATAACTCCGGCAACCGCACCACCAATAAAGTTTGTTACATACACTGGAATTGGATTTGCTGAAATTAAATCTGCTTGCGTAAGCGGCTCAATTGCAACCGCAATCGTCGTACGTTTATCACCAAACTTCATTCGCTTAAAGAATTCATAGTTCATAAAGGATGAACTTGTTACAGCTAATGCCCCAATAGCCATTGGTAGCCCTGTTAAACCAAGAAGTGCCGTTAGTGCCATTGAACTTAGAGGTGCAGTCGCAACAACTGTAATAACACCACCTAATATAATCCCCATAACAATCGGACTTACATCAGCAGCTGATGTAATAACTCCTCCGATTTGCTTCAATGTTGCTGTTACAACTGGATCCATTCCTTTTGCAATCAATCTTGTTAATGGCGCAGCGATTACGATACATGCAATTAAATCTAATCCTTCTGGTACACGTTTTTCAATTTTCTTTACTAAAAATGAAATAAGATAACCAGCAATAAATCCTGGTAGCAATCCAAATTTTAACACAGAAGCCCCTACAAGCATAGCATAAACAGGTGATACCCCCATTGCTAACGCAACAAGAGTTGCACCAGCTACTCCGCCTAGACTACCTGCTGATTCTCCAAGAAACTAAAGAGTGAAAAAAGACTGAGTACAAATAATAATAATACCGTTCCCTTAATAATCTCCATGATGCCCTCTCTCTTTTAGTCAATTTCGTTTCGTTACGAAAAATGGCTAAAATGCACGCTGTAACTCCCGACGAATTGTAATTTGCCCTCATTATAGCTTGTTTTTTATGAAACGCTTACTTTTGTTGAATTTCAAAGTTTCAGAATTAATTTTTTTTTTACTTCTCTTGTAGTAACAATAAGACAAACTACCTATATAACAGTTTTTCAAAATGACCGATGTTTTGTGTTTTTCTCATATTCATCTAAAAATCTTAAAATCCCTGTATTAGTTCATATAGATATCAAATGATAACAGTTTCAACTATCTTGTAGAGAAAAAATTTTTTATAAAAAATAAAACAATGGCAAACTTATGTTGCCATTGTTTGTAAAATGCTATCGTTCTACTGGAAAACATTTCAAATCCATAGCTATTTCTGTATTTGCAAACAACAACTGAGCTTCTTGTAACAATTCCTTATATGTATCTGCTTGATAACGCGAACTAATGTGAGTCAATATTAACCGTTTCACATTCGCTTGCAATGCAATACTTGCTGCCTGTTCTGTTGTTGAGTGAAAATAATCATGTGCCTGGATTTCATCTGCTGCTGCAAATGTCGCTTCATGTACAAGTATATCTGCATCTTGCGCAAGGATTCTACTTGCTTCACAATAACGTGTATCCCCTAAAATCGTAATGATTCTTCCTTTTTGAGGTGGACCAATAAAGTCTTTTCCGTGTAAAACCCTTCCATCCTCTAATTCAACTACTTCACCGTCTTTTAAACGTTTAAAGATTGGCCCTGGCTTTACGCCAGCTTCTAGCAGCTTCTCAACAAGGAGATGTCCTTGTATGTCTTTCTCAACAATTCGGTATCCAAAACATTCAATTCCATGTGACAACCTCTTCGTTTCTACATGAAATTGCTTGTCTTCAAAAACAATACCCTCCTCAGTAATTTCTACAATTTCAAGTGGATATTTAACATGTGTTGTACTCACCGATAATGCGACTTCAATGAATTGCTTAATCCCTTTTGGTCCGTATACTGTTAATGGAGTTGTTCCTCCTTGAAAGGAACGACTTCCTAATAAACCAGGTAACCCAAAAATATGATCTCCATGCAAATGTGTAATAAATATTTTTTCAATGCGACGTGGACGCACTGATGTATGTAAAATTTGATGTTGTGTTGCTTCACCACAGTCAAATAACCACGTTTCACCTCGTTCTTCTAACAACTGCAAAGCGATTGCCGAAACATTTCTCCCTTTTGAAGGGACGCCTGCACCAGTTCCTAAAAATACAAATTCCACTTTCTTTCCTCCAGCTCTTTATAGAATCTATCTTTCATCTTACGGAATGTTATTTCAAATGGCAAATGAATTTCTATGAACTACTCATCTAGACAACTATATTAAACGAACGTTAACGATACAAAAATAGCAATCGTTCGTGTTTTATAGTAAAATAATTGTATTACAAATAAAGGGAGCGTTTAACTATGAAAGAAGTATTTCGTTTACAAACTGATTTTTCATCTTCATTTGATCGCTGGGTAAGTTCTTTCGTGTCTGATCACCCAGCACCACTAGAATGGACGACTTTAAAAGAGTTAATTCATGAATACACCACATCGCATACAAATCGAACGTTACCTGAATACATTTCTTCATCTATCACATATTATGCACAACGTATTTCAACAACAAACAATTCAGAGATTGTGATTTATGAAAATCCTTCCATCTCATAATCTATAAAGTGAAACTTTAATCAGTGTCGCTTCATCCCCCACTGATTATTAGCCCTCACCAACCGGGCTTTTACGGACAGTTGATCCCCAATCTAACTTCTTTGCTTTCACTGAAATTTGAGATAGGGGTCTTACTGCCCGCAAATAGCGGGATAAAAATAAAAAAGCATCGAAAATCGATGCTTTTTTTGTTTTTATAAAATATACAAAATATCATCCCCTTTTTACTATGAATAATAAATGGCCAACTGGTCATTTTAAAAACATAGTATTGTAAAGGAGAGATATCATTGAAAAAATTAAAGATGTTTTCAATCATTTTTTTGGCAATTATTTCATTGCTTGGATGTGCAGGAAAGCAAAAGGAGAAAGCATTGGATAATCGCGAAAACAATGGCGTACGAAATGTTACATACGAAGGAAACAACACTAACCTTCAAAGAGTAAAAAATAATACGAACGGTGTCACGAACAATGAAACACGACTGCATATAGCAAATAAAGCGGCAGATCGAATCGTTGAACTAGAAGAAATAGACAAGGCAAATGTAATCGTCACAAATAGAAATGCCTATGTTGCAGTTGTTTTACGTGAAAATGTAAAAGGACAAATCACAAAGCAATTAGAAAAGAAAGTTGCAGATCAAGTTAGAGCTACCGACCCAGATATTCGTCATGTATTTGTATCTTCAAATCCTGATTTTGTAGATCGAATGAGAGACTATGCGGACAAAATTAACCAAGGCAAACCAGTAACAGGGTTATTTGAAGAATTTACCGAAACCGTTCGAAGAGTATTTCCTAATTCTCGGTAACAAATCAAGTAGCCTTAATCGAGAAAGTAGTAAATCAAATGCTTTTGGAATCTGGAGTAACGACTGCAGGATGGAAAACTTCATTAGATTTAGAAGCGAGTTAAATATAAAAAGTGTCATGAGTACTAAATTACCATGACACTTTTTTACATAAATTTATTTTCCAATTTATGCCAAAAAGATTTCTCCTGCTTTCGAAATAACTGACTCCCTCTTTGTAAAACAGGAGTTCCATATTTATCATTAATCTGGTCAATCACAGCTAATAGTGGCTCTTCTTTCGCATCTTCTTCAAATGAAAATAAATCCAGTTGTTTAATTGATTCTGTTTTCCATTCTAATTCCGTAGCTGTGACACCAAGCAATCGAATCGGATCGCCATCCCAATGTTGCTTCCATAAACGTGAAGCAGCTTGAAAAATATCACATTCTTCCCAAATTGCATTTTTTAATTGTTTACTCCGCGTTACTGTACGCCGATCATAGTATTTCATCATAATTTGAATGTTATAGCTGACAAGAGTCCGTTTTTGTAGCCTTTTGCTAACTGATTTCGATAAGCGCTCTAACATATCAAGCAATTCCTTCTCTTCATCCATATCCTTCGAAAATGTTGTTGAATTTCCGATACTTTTATGTTGTCCCATTTGATTTGGATCGACTTCTCTATCATCCATACCTTTTGCGCGTTTTTGTAAATCAACGCCGTGCTTTCCTATTTTTGCACGAATCACATGCGCTTCTCCCTTTGCCAACTGTTCAATTGTATGTATATGGATTTCTTTTAGCTTTTCTGCTGTTTTCTCACCAATTCCATGCATTGCTTCAACAGGACGTGGCCAAAGTAATTCCTGAATATCTCGTTTCCGAAACACAGTAATACCAAGCGGCTTTTTCATATCTGACGCAGTCTTCGCTAGAAAAAGATTTGGGGCTATTCCAATGCTGCATGGCAACTGTAATTCTGTTAATAATGTTTGTTGAATCATCTTAGCAATCTCAAGAGGTGAACCTAATCCATAACAATCTGTTATATCTAAGTAACCTTCATCTATAGAAACTGGCTGAATCTTTTCAGTAAAGCGTGAAAGAATTTGAAACATCTCAAATGACGCCTCGCGATATAATTTAAAATTCGGGTGCTTCACAACTAACTCTGGACATAACCGCTTCGCTTCCCAAAGGAGCATTGTTGTACGTACTCCGTATTCCCTTGCTTCATAACTACATGTTACAATAACCCCTTTTCGTTCTTTTTCATTCCCTGCAACCGCTAATGGTTTTCCTTTTAATGATGGATCATGGGCAATTTCAACTGACGCGAAAAAACAATTCATATCAACATGTAGAATGACACAACCGTTTTTTGGATACATTTCTCTCATGTTTCTCACCCCCAAAAAAGAACGTTTGTTCCTGAATTTATTATATCAAATTCCTCAAAAACAGTGGAGCTTTTCAATCACAAAAACACGTTCTTTCCAACTATTTTTTGATATACTGAAATCATCAATGGATAATTATGTAAAAGGAGAGGATGATATGAAAAACCATAGTAAACTCAATTACACGTTCCTCGTTATTATATTAATTATTGCTATTAATTATTTACTACTGCCGATTTTTAATATTAATGTGAATACCTTCGCACTGCTACCTCACTTAGTACGTGTTGCAACAACGTATATACTCCCCTGGATTTTTTTATATTGGCTCATTCGCCTTGTAAAAGCAATCGAATCCAAATGAAAATGGCGTGTAAACCTATGATGGTTTACACGCCATTTTTTTCGTATGCTTACAATTATTTCGCTATTTCTTCAATAATTGCAACAACTAGTTCAGCTGTTTTTACTAATTCTTCAACAGGAATTTTCTCGTTTGTTGTATGAATCTCTTCATAACCAACTGCTAAGTTTACTGTTGGAATACCATGCCCTGCAATTACGTTTGCGTCACTTCCGCCACCACTTTGGTGAAGAGAAGGTGTACGACCAATCTTTTCAGCAGCACGTTTTGCAACTTCTACAACATGATCGCCATCAGCAAATTTAAATCCTGGGTACATAACTTTTACTTCAACATCTGCTTGACCGCCCATTTCTTTTGCAGTTGTTTCAAATACTTCTTTCATTTTTGCAACTTGCTCTTGCATTTTTTCATCTACTAAAGAGCGAGCTTCTGCGAAAATTTGCACATGGTCACAAACGATGTTTGTTTGTGTGCCACCTTCGAAACGACCGATATTTGCAGTTGTTTCAGAATCAATACGACCAAGTGGCATTTTTGCAATTGCTTTTGCTGCGATTGTAATTGCAGATACACCTTTTTCAGGTGCTACACCGGCGTGAGCTGTTTTCCCGCGAATAATCGCATTTACTTTTGCTTGCGTTGGCGCTGCAACTACGATTTCGCCCACTTTTCCATTGCTATCTAATGCATAGCCATATTTTGCTGTAATACGTTCACGATCTAATGCTTTCGCCCCAACAAGACCTGATTCTTCACCAACTGTAATAATAAACTCGATTTTTCCATGAGGAATATTTTCTTCTTTTAAAACGCGGATTGCTTCAAACATGGATGCTAATCCAGCTTTATCGTCTGACCCTAAAATTGTAGTACCATCTGATACAATATAACCATCTTTAATAGAAGGCTTAATTCCTTTACCAGGAACTACTGTATCCATATGAGAAGTGAAGTAAATTGTATCTACTCCTTCTTTCGTCGCTGGCAAAGTACAAATTAAGTTACCTGCACCATGTCCAGTTACACCCATCGTGTCATCTTCAAATACTTCAACACCTAAAGCAGTAAATTTCTCTGTTAACACTTTGCAAATTTCTGCTTCATATTTTGTTTCAGAATCTACTTGCACAAGTTCCATAAATTCATTTACTAAACGTTCTTGATTAATCATGAGAATGCGCCTCCTGCATTGCATTAAGTATGTAACATCGTTAATTATAACAGAATTTCGCAAAAGTTTCGAAAGACAAGCTAAAAAAACAGATGGTTCACACATCTAGATAACCATCTGCTTTCTTCTACTCATTTAAAAGGACCCACCGCATATGATCTTCCCAAACCCCATTTACCATTAACATCTTCCGGGACACCCCTTCATATTGAAAACCAATCTTCGTTACAACTTGAATAGATGCTAAGTTACGGGGCATAATCGGGGCTTCTATACGATGTAATTGGAATTCTTGAAAAGCCACTTCAATTGCTTTTCTAAGCGCT
This sequence comes from Bacillus cereus group sp. N21, assembly GCF_016483395.1. Lineage (NCBI taxonomy): Bacteria > Bacillati > Bacillota > Bacilli > Caryophanales > Bacillaceae > Bacillus > Bacillus cereus group sp. N21. The sequence goes on along the minus strand of NZ_JAEHBX010000025.1, from coordinate 23,083 downwards.
TCTGTCGTATAACCTTTGTTTAACTCATCTTTATCTAGTTTATAACCAAGAACACAGGACTGATAAATTCCACGCACAATTAAATTGAAAGAAATACAACCGATAATATTCGTATCATCACCTTTTTTAAAAATCCATAATCGAATAATTTTCCCTTCTACAAATTCTTTCTCATCTTTTTGCAACCGTTTTCTTTGATAATCCAATGTAAAAAAATCATCTGGTCGATATTCTTCCCACGCCTTTAAAAACTCACGATTTTTGTCGTAATATTGAAGAACTTGCTCTGCATACGACTCATCGATTTCTCTTAATTGCAAACGTTCTGTTTCATATATTTTCATTATCGTATCTCCATTCTTCAGCTTGCAAAACTTTTTTAAAAGGCACCGAAAAAACTGTGTCCTATGCTGTTTATATTCTCTGTGTATTTCAAATTTTCCTGTTATATTTTAGATACACTTCTCGAATTTTGTCTTCTCTATACCCTTGTCCATGTTTCCATTTCTCGATACAATAAAGTGAAACTTTAATTATTTGGGGTTCTCCATTCCCCCAATAATTATTAATCCTCACCAATTGGGCTTTTACGGACAGTTCATCTCCCACCTAACTTCTTTGCTTTTGCTGAATTTTAAAGTGGGAGTGTTACTGTCCGCAAATAGCGAGGGAGAGTTGGAATGATTGTAAGGAGGTTTAACATGAATAAGAAAGCACAAAAAGTTATGATATACGTTATGCTAATTTCAATGCTTGTAACAACATTACTCACTGGAGCAAGTATGTTTTGGTAAGGAGGACGATATATAATGTCGTCCTTTCTTAGCACAAACAGGCTGTTTATTCTCCTGGATAGAAAATAAACAGCCTGTTCAATCACAATCATTTTAATGAATGATTTATATTTTATTTTATTATTAGTACAAGCGCTACAATACTAAATGAAAAAGCCATCACAAGGGCCATAACAAAGCTGGTATAATGTTTTTGCTGAAACGCTCCTATAACAAAAGTTACATTTAAAAGTGCCATGAACACAATTGACACCAGAAAAGAACATACATTAAAAGTTGCCAATATGAAAGTCACAATGAATAGAAAGCCAATAAAAAACTGCATATAAGAAAGCCTTGGATTCAAATACATACGAGCAACTCCTTTTCCAATAATCTTCGTATATCCTCATTAATACATGGATATGTACACATGTCAAGACAAGTTCATGGAAAGAAAAAGCCAACTTGTTCGGTTGACCTTTTCGTAAACCAGAGCTCCTTTTTCTTTTGCAAGCTGCTGAAATGTTCTTTTCGATTTTACAATCCATACCTTTGTTCCAATTGGAATGCGATCAAATAAATATTCCACATCATTTTTTTTCATTCTAATGCATCCTTGTGAAATATATTTTCCAATTGAGCTTGGCTGATTTGTACCGTGAATACCATATTTACTCCCGTCAGTATCTCGTGCATTAAATCCCATCCACCTAGAGCCAAGTGGATTTTTTGGTGAACCACCAGGGATATCCTTCGCAATATAATAAGGATTTTTTGCCTTCATTACAATATCAAAACTTCCCTCTGGCGTTAACTCGTTTGTTTTTCCCGTCGCTATAGGAAAGACCTTTTGTATTTTACCATCATCAATATAAGCAAGCTTGTTCGTCTGCTTATTTACAATAATAAATGGATTTCCAGCACGCGGATTATCTCCAAGAGGCCATATCGGTGAAAGAGAAAAACATAATAGTAAGGACAGAAAATACGACATGATTCATTCCTTCCCTATATATATAAATCCACTTTGATTTTTCGACATATTAGCTGCGGCTATGAAAACAAAAACTACTCTCCACTTATTTCCTCTTTTATTTTCACACGGCATGGGGCGAAAAAAGGAACTGACCGCTTCTATGCATGGCCGGATGCTCTTGCCTACCTAAAAAGAATGGTTTGATGTTGGCTTTTTAATTTGGATTTATATAAGTTCTTTCACATTATCCTTCCCTTTAAACCTACTTTTAATAAGTAAATATTGCTCCATTTCATAAACAAGTTGAACAAGCTTCGCACGCATTTCAAATTCTTCACGTGTCTTAGGAAGTGGCATTTCTCTAAAAATCTCTCGCATTTCTTGTAATTGTCTAAGTGAAATAAGACCTGTGCTTTCAGGACGAATAGAATTCCCCACATTTCCAATCACTTCCGCAATCATATCTGATTGCTCATATGACCACGATAAGGAAGCTGCAAGCGGCATAATCCGCTCTAAAATTTCAAATTGTTGCATACGCATATCAAAATACCGATAATAATAATCATCTTCTCGCATAAATTGATTTTCAAGTTTTTTGAAGGATAACTCTTTTGCTTGCTTTAAAATGTCCTCTGTTTCAATTAATTCTTTTCCAGCCCATGTACTATCTCGATTTCGTAAATATACAGCCATCTCAAATAAAATCGTTTTAAAATTCCATTCTACTTTTTCCTGATACCCTTTTAATTTTTTTTCTGCACTTGGCATATACATATTTACCAATAAAGCCACACTAATTCCAATTGTTAAAATTGCAATTTCATTTCCAATCGCTAACCATGTGATATGTTTTAATGAATACAAATGCATGACAATAACTGAACTTGTAACAATTCCTTCTTGAATTTTAAGCATAACAGCTGTTGGGATAAAAGTAAGAAGTAACAAACTAATAGCAAGTGGTGTATAACCAATTGTTTCAAAAATACAAAACGAGAATACCATCGATAATAAGCAAGCTAAAAACCGATGCAAAGATGCTTGGAGTGATTTTCGTTTCGTATTTTGCACACACAAAATAACCAAAATGCCCGCAGAACTATAAAATTCCAAACCGAATAGCTGCGCAATAAAAACTGCCGCACCTGTTCCAACTGCTGTTTTCACTGTACGATATCCAATTCTAAACATATCATTGCTCCTATATGTATAAACGTATTTACAGTAAGTATAAAAAAAGGATGACAAGCTGTCATCCTTTTCTCCTTATTATTCACGTAACTTTTACATGTTATAATATTTTTTGTAAAAATTCTTGTGCGCGTTTGCTTTTTGGTTCTGTAAAAAACTGTTCTGGACTTGTATCTTCAACAAGCTTTCCACCATCTAAAAAGAGCACACGATCAGCTACTTCTTTTGCAAATCCCATCTCATGTGTCACAATTGCCATTGTCATTCCTGTAGTCACTAAAGATTTCATTACTTCTAATACTTCTTTTACCATTTCAGGATCTAGTGCCGATGTTGGTTCATCAAAAAGCATAACTTCCGGTTCCATTGCCAATGCTCTAGCAATGGCTACACGCTGCTTTTGTCCACCTGAAAGACGGTTTGGATATGCATCCTTTTTATCGAGCAATCCTACCTTTTCAAGAAGTTCCTTCGCCTTTTTCTCTGCTTCTGGTTTTGCCACACCTTTTACATTTACTGGTGCGTACGTAATATTTTCTAATACTGTCATATGAGGGAATAAGTGAAAATGTTGAAACACCATTCCAACATTTTCACGAACACTCATAATATTTGTTTTTGGATTGGTCACTTCTTCATTCCCAATCCAAATGTGACCATTTGTAGGTGTTTCTAGTACGTTCATACAACGTAAAAATGTTGATTTTCCTGACCCAGACGGTCCAACAATCGCAACAATTTCGCCCTTTTCGATTGTTGTCGTAATTCCTTTTAGTACTTCATTTTGTCCAAATGATTTATGAAGGTTTTCAATTTTAATCACTTTTCTTCATTCTCCCTTCAATTGCTTTCCCGACTAATGTAAGAATAATTACTAGAATATAGTAAACAAGTCCGACAAATAGTAACGGTTCAAGATATTTAAACGTTTCACCGCCTACAATATATGCACGGCGCATTAAATCAGTCGCACCAATTACTGTCACTACTGCCGACTCTTTCGTAAGTGTTGCAAATTCGTTCACAAGCGCTGGTAATATATTTTTTAATGCTTGTGGTAAAATAATATTTTTCATCATTTTTCTATATGGAACACCGAGAGCCATCGCAGCTTCTGTCTGTCCTTTATCAACAGCCTGAATTCCTGCACGAATTACCTCTGACATATATGCACCCGAATTTAAACTAAATGCAAGTACTGCTGCTAAAAATGCTGGTATATCATATCCAATCATTTGCGGAACACCGAAATAAATAATCATTAATTGCAAGACAAGTGGTGTACCACGAAATATCGATGTATATAAATCAGCAGCGATATTTAACACTCTTACTCTAGCAATTTTACAAAGTGCTAATAACGTTCCAAGTATAAAACCAACTAAAGCAGATACTGCTACAATTTTCAGTGTAACTTCTAGTCCCTTTAATATATATGGTATCGACGGAGTAATTGCCGAAAAATCTAAGTTCATCTTTTGTCATTCCTCTCACAGAAAAGAGAAAGGCAGCTTATTTTTTGCTGCCAAACCATTCCTTCACTAATTTGTCCATTTCACCATTTTCTTGCATCTTCTTAATCACTTTATTAAATTCTGCTGTTTTGTCACTATTTTTCGGAAGGGCAATTGCTGCTCCTACTTCTTCTGGAGCTTCCTGAATTTCAATCCCTTGTAAACCTTTGATTTTTTCTAAATAATTTTTAGCAACTGTATCTTCTAAAATAGCAGCATCAAAACGTCCAGCCTGAATTTCTTGTACGATTTCTGGTATACGGTCACGCCCCTCCGCCTGGAAGTTCACTTGCTTGTTAAATTCATTCGCTTTTTCTTCTTGAATAGAACCTGTTTGTACCCCTACTTTTTTACCTTCCAAATCTTGTAATGACTTAATACCTGAATCCTTTTTCGAAACAATCATGTTTTTAGCAACAAAATAAATATCTGTAAAATCCGCATTTCCCTTACGTTCTGGAGTTGGTGTCATACCAGCCATAACAAAGTCAACTTTCCCCGAGCTAAGCGATGCTAACAATCCTCCAAAATCCATATCTTTCACTTTCACTTCATAACCAAGTTCTTTCCCAATATACTTTGCAATATCAACATCAAAACCGATAATTTCATCACTCTTTGAAGCTTCCACATATTCATAAGGTTTATAGTCTGCTGAAGTACCCATAACGAGTACTTTCTTATCTTTCTTCGTATTCGATTCCTTTGTTTCTCCCTTACTACAAGCACTAAACATACTTATTATTAAAATAAGTGCAAATGAAATTGATAATAACTTCTTCATATTTCTTCCCCCTAATAATGTATATTTAAAAGTTTTATAGAATTTTTATTCGATGTTTGTATTGTAGCAGTAATTTTATTTTTATGCAACAATTAAAATAAAAATAAATTACAAATTCTATTAAAACGGTTTTTCTAGGTTAATTAATGTATAAATTAGTGTATGAATTATACATTTCATGTATATTCCCTCTCATTACAAATGATTATAAACAAATGTTATTAACTTCACCTCCTAATAAAGTGAAACTTTAATCAGAGGGGGACTTTCTTTAACTTCTATTGATTATTAGCCCTCACCAATCAGGATTTTACCGCCCACAAACATCCTAATAAATGGAACAAAATAAAAAAACGGTACATACACTTATAAGTGTATGTACCGTTTTTTTATTTTCTATTAAACCTCTTTACAATTCTCTTCAAAGTACGATTGTAATTTTGCAATGACTTGCATTGGCTCATGGCCTTCGATTTCATGGCGTTCAACCATCGTTACAATCTTTCCATCTTTTAATAATGCGAAAGACGGAGAAGATGGTGGATATCCTTCAAAATATTCACGTGCACGTGCTGTTGCCTCTTTGTCCTGCCCCGCAAATACTGTTACAAGGTGATCTGGACGTTTATCATAATGTACGGAATGCGCAGCAGCAGGGCGAGCAATACCACCTGCACAACCGCATACTGAGTTTACCATTACAAGTGTCGTACCTGTTTGCTTAAATGCCTCATCAACTGCGGATGGTGTTGTTAATTCTGTATATCCAGCGGAAACAATTTCTTCACGCGCTTGACGGACAACATCATTCATAAAAAAGTTAAAGTTAATCAATGTTTTCCCTCCTCTAGATCTCTCTCTCTGTATCTTACCAGTTACCGTTTTAGAAATACAAGTAAACTTACTTGTATTCTTCTTATGCGTATAGAAAAAACGTCCTAGAACAAGTGTCCTAAGACGTTTTTTCTTAATGTCCGCGATGCTTTTGTTTTGCTTTTTGCACTTTGATAAGGCGTTTTTTCTGCTTTTCTGCTTCACGCTGTTCCTTAGATTGCACTCGCTTTTCTTGCTTATGCAATTCATAAGATAAACTAATCGCCTCTTGTGCCTTCGTAAAGCTTTTTGTATGCATTTCTTTTGCAGCTTCTCTTATGATACGTTTTATACTTTTCGGACGCTTTTTCTCTTCCACTTTAACACCGCATTTGGCAAAGTGATTAAAATACGTTAGCATCGTATTACTTACAAATACAAGTATCTCTTCGTCTGATGGCTCAGCACCAAAAATATACCTCGCTGCATACAAAATCCCTTTATGTGTATCCTCAATCATTCCTACAAAAAACTGACCATCATGATATACTGTCAATTTCATCGACAGCCCCTCCTTAGAAAAAAATTAGAAATACTGGACATCCCGGAGGGGAAGGTTACTGACATACTAGTATGCGTCTGGACTACCAACCAGAACTGTGTTTTTGTATTTCTATAGCTATTATATATTATTTCTACTTTCTTTTTCTATCTTCTCATATGCTTCAATCATTTTTTTATGTGATCCTACAATATACTCAGGCAATTCTGTAACGGGAAAGAATTTAAGCTGAACCGCTTCCTCTTTATTGACAGCTAGCAAACCTTCATATTCATTTGTATAATAAGCAGTCGTTACAGATTGAAATTCATCACCATTCGCTAATTTTATAAAGTAATTAGCTCCAGAGAACACATTAATGAGTTTTAAATTTTTCACATAAATTCCTGCTTCTTCATATACTTCACGGCAAGCTGTCTCTTCTGTGGATTCTCCAAGCTCCATTAAACCACCAAGCAATCCCCATTTTCCATACGGTTCTGTTCGTTGTTGTAATAAAACATGTCCACCTTCATTTAATACGAGAACAACAGCACCAACTAAAATTAAAGGGCGATGACCAACTACTTTTCGTAACTCCTCTACATATCCCATCGAAACAAACCCTTCTTTTTTTATTTCGTTGTCCACACTATTGTATCATATGCATAAGATGGTAAAATGCGTATTCATTTCATTTTTTTAACAAAATATTTATTTTTTCCATTTCATCTATCGTTGCTAATTGAATCAATTCAATTGATACTTTTTTTGATAATTCCTCCTTTGCCCATGTTTCCGTTTTCCCCAATAAAGTAAGCACATCCTTTTGAATTTTCCCGTCTTTTACAAGAATAAATGAAATAGGTGATTTTTTACCAGCTACTTTCATATCCAGCCGAGATACCGTTTCATATTCTGGATACTGAAATACCGAAACAACACCACTTGCTTCCCATAATGCTAATTTTATTGTTTTAATATCACTAATATTTTGTAAGCGTAGTTCAGAAAATAAATACTCTACCGTAATTCTTGCTTTTTTCAAATTGCTAAAATCGATTGAACCATTATGTATGAGAATAACCGGATCTGGTTCTAAAAAACGTCTCCACCGATCCCATTTCAACATTAAAATCGAACTTATGATATGAAGAACAACGAGCATAAAAGTTGTAATCATCGAGCCTGTTAAACCCACTTTTTCATCGGATAGTGCATTGGAAATATTTCCACCTAACAATAAAACTAATACCACATCTAAGAAGCGGAGTTGTGCAATGGAGCGTTGTCCCATTGCTTTGGCAACAATAATTAGAAAGATATATGCTATTATAGCTCGAATCATCCATTCTATATGAGAAAGATGATGTGCTCCCTCAAAAATATGCATATGCATGAATTTGCACTCCTTAATCATCACAAACTTTCACACTCCCTTTAGTTTGTGATGATTAAGATCATCTATACAGAAAAGACCGATTCGCATGAAAACGAATCAGCCTTTTTACATAAAAATTAACTAACTGAAAACATATACTTTTTGTATGTTTTCCGTACCGATAAGACGAGCCCCATCATCATCATATTCGAGAATAAGGAACTTCCTCCATATGATAAAAACGGAAGCGCAATTCCTTTTACCGGCATTAATCCAACAATCATACCAACGTTTTGGAAAATTTGTAATGTTAAAACACCAATTACTCCAGCACATAATAATGTACCGAACAAATTATCTGCTGAATACCCAATTATAATTGTTCGATATAAAAGAAGCAGGAACATAAATACAACAAAAGCTGCAATTAAAAATCCACCTTCTTCAGCAATTGTAGCAAAAATGAAATCGGTATGCTTTTCAGGAATATATACACTTCCATATCCAAATCCTTTTCCATCCATTCCCCCACTACCAACCGCTAAAATCGATTGCTGTGTTTGATAACCTTGATCCACGTGCTCAAATGGATCCAACCAACCCAAAATTCGTGACTGTTGATGCGGCTTTAGTAAAGTAACCAATTTGTTGAAAAAAATATCTGGGTATTTCAAAAATATAAATACTAACGTGGACAATATGGTCAGTGGAATAACTGTACATATTGCAATTAATTTCTTTTGAATACCTGACATAAACAAAATACATGCAATCCCTGCAGCATATAGGAAAACCATCCCTGTATCAGGCTGACTATATACAAGTAGAGCAGGTGGAATCGATACTAAAATAATTTTACCTATTAATCTTAAATCCGTTTGAAAAGTCCGTACCATATATTTTTCATTATGCTTGACTGCTAAACTAGCAACTAAAATAAGCAACGCAATTTTGAAAAACTCTGATGGCTGGATCGCCCCAAGAACTGGGACTTTAAACCATCTTTTTGCCCCTAATATTTCAGGGGTTAAAGCTTTAAATGGTGAAATCTTAAGTATAATAATCGAAGCAAACCCAACAATATAAAATGGCCACGCTAATTTTTGCAGTTGATCTAAATCAATACTTGCAACAAGTAGTAATAAAACAATACCGATTACATAGTTAATCCCTTGTTTCATTGCAAAATTTGAATTTCCATATTGTCCTGTTTGTTGACTGCTATATATGGCAGCTATACTCGTGACGCATAATATACACAAAATTAAAATTAATTTTACATCTAAACTTTTTAGAAATTCGGTACTTCTCTTCATGACATCCTCCTGAAACATTGTTAAGGCAAAATAAAAAACCAGGAGTCAACATTCTTTATATTTTGACGACTGATTGCACATTAATCTATAAAATACTTATATAGAATAACTTTCTTTTTTAAACAATACAATACATTATACTACAGTTTCATCAGTAAGATTTTCCAAAAAAATATTCTTTTCTTATTGTATATCTATATACTGGATATCAGCAATGTATTTTCGTAAATTCATAATACATTATTATTCATTGTCACATTAATGGAAGGCATTTTTTATTGTGGGATAAAAAGTGAAGAAATATATTTTTTCTAAAGTAAAAAGCTCGCAGACGCGAGCTTTTTATTAATATACAGACGTATTATTCTCTGATACATTTTCAAGAATTTCTTTTACACGTCCTAAGAATTTACCACAAATTAAGCCATCCAGTACACGATGATCAAGGGATAAACATAGGTTAACCATGTCGCGTGCACCGAACATACCATTATCCATAATAACTGGACGCTTTACAATAGATTCTACTTGTAAAATAGCAGCTTGTGGATGGTTAATAATACCCATAGATTGAACAGAACCAAATGATCCTGTGTTATTAATTGTAAATGTACCGTCTTGCATTTCGTCTGCTTTCAATGATTTTGTACGAACTTTTCCTGCAAGTTCAGTAATTTCACGAGCAATACCTTTAATTGTTTTCTCATCTGCTTGTTTAATAACTGGTACAAATAATTCATCTTCTGTTGCAACAGCGATAGAAAGGTTAATATCTTTCTTTTGAACAATCTTGTCACCAGCCCACATTGAGTTAATTTGTGGGTATTCTTTCAATGCTTGTGCAACTGCTTTAACGAAGAATGCAAAGAATGTTAAGTTGAAGCCTTCACGCTTTTTAAATTCGCCTTTAATTGAATTACGGTATGATACAAGATTTGTTACATCTACTTCAATCATCATCCAAGCGTGAGGTGCTTCGTGTTTACTACGCAGCATGTTCGCAGCAATTGCTTTACGTACACCTGTTACCGGAATCTCAATATCGCCAGGTACTGTCGGTACAGATACAGGTTTTGCCGCTTCTGTTTTTGGAGCTGATGGTGCAGTCACTTTTGGTGCTTCTTGTGATGCCTGCATAGATACAGGTGCTGCTTCTTTCTTCGCACCAACTACCGGAATGTTTCCAGATTCCACAAGCTTCAGAATATCTTTACGTGTAATACGACCATTTGCACCCGTACCTTCTACTGCATCTAAATCAATATTATGCTCACCTGCAAGTTTTAATACAGCTGGTGAGAAACGAGGTTTGCCATCAGTTGGTTGCTTCACTTTTGGTGCTTTTTCAGCTGAAGCCACTTCTGTTTTTGGTTCCTCTTTTGTTTTCTCTTCTACAGCTGTCGCAGCTACCTCATCCGCGCCCTCTACTTGGATCACACAAACGACTTCACCTACAGCAAGTGTATCACCTTCAGCAGCGACTAACTCCTTCACAATTCCTGTGAAAGAAGATGGTACTTCTGCGTTTACTTTATCTGTCATTACTTCTGCAAGCGGATCATATTTATTTACGTGATCGCCAACATTTACGAGCCATTTACTAATTGTACCTTCCGTTACACTTTCCCCAAGCTGAGGCATTGTGATATTTTCTACAGCCATGTATAGTCCCCCCGATTAAAATTCCGCAAGTTCACGCATTGCTTTTTCAACTTTATCTGGATTTACCATAAAGAATTTTTCCATTGTTGGTGCATATGGCATTGCTGGAACGTCTGGACCTGCAAGACGTGCAATTGGTGCATCAAGGTCAAATAAGCAATTTTCTGCAATAATTGCTGCTACTTCACTTATAATGCTTCCTTCTTTGTTATCTTCCGTTACAAGAAGAACTTTACCTGTTTTAGAAGCTGCTTCAATAATCGCTTCTTTATCTAATGGATATACAGTACGTAAATCAAGAATGTGAGCAGAAATGCCATCTTTCGCTAATTTTTCAGCAGCTTGAAGAGCAAAGTGAACACATAATCCATATGTGATGACAGTAATATCATCACCTTCACGTTTTACATCTGCTTTTCCGATTGGTAATACATAATCATCTTCTGGTACTTCGCCTTTAATTAAACGATATGCACGTTTATGTTCAAAGAATAGTACTGGATCTTCATCACGAATTGCTGCTTTTAATAATCCTTTTGCATCATATGGTGTAGAAGGAATAACAATTTTTAAACCTGGTTGGTTTGCAAACATTGCTTCTACAGACTGTGAGTGATACAATGCACCGTGAACGCCGCCACCAAATGGTGCACGCACAGTGATCGGACAAGTCCAGTCATTATTAGAACGGTAACGAATTTTTGCTGCCTCAGAAACAATTTGGTTTACTGCTGGCATAATAAAATCAGCGAATTGCATTTCAGCAATTGGACGCATTCCGTACATCGCTGCCCCGATTGCTACCCCTGCAATTGCAGATTCTGCAAGCGGTGTATCAAGCGCACGATCTTCACCAAATTGATCATATAATCCATTTGTCGCTTTAAATACGCCACCTTTTTTACCAACGTCTTCTCCTAATACAAATACTTTCTCATCGCGTTCCATTTCCTCGCGCATTGCTAATGTAATCGCGTCAATATAAGACATTACAGCCATGAAACGTTCCCCCCTATTCTGCGTATACGTGCTTCAATGCATCTTCAGGTGCTGCATACGGAGCATTTTCTGCATATTCTGTTGCTTCGTTTACGATATGCATAATTTCATCTAACATTTGTTTTTCAGATTCCTCTGTTAACACGCCAACCTCTTTTAAGTAAGCAGCAAATGTAAAGATGGAATCTTTTTTCTTCGCTTCTTCTACTTCTTCTTTATCACGATATACACGATCATCGTCATCACTAGAGTGTGCTGTTAAACGATATGATACTGTTTCAATTAAAGTTGGACCTTCGCCGCGACGGCCACGATCCGCTGCTTCTTTTACAGCTTTATATACTGCAAGTGGGTCATTTCCGTCCACTGTGTATCCTGGCATACCGTAACCAATTGCACGATCTGATACATTTTTACATGCTAATTGCTTTTCAACAGGGATAGAAATTGCATATTTGTTATTCTCACACATGAAAATAACAGGCAATTTGTGTACGCCAGCAAAGTTAGCACCTTCGTGGAAGTCACCTTGGTTAGAAGAACCTTCACCGAAGGTAACAAACGTTACTAAATCTTTCTTTTCCATCTTTCCTGCTAGTGCAATGCCTACTGCATGAGGCACTTGTGTTGTAACTGGTGATGAACCTGTCACAATACGGTTTTTCTTCTGACCGAAGTGACCAGGCATTTGACGGCCACCAGAGTTTGGATCTCCTGCTTTTGCAAAGCCAGACAACATAAGCTCTTTTGCTGTCATACCAAACGCTAGTACTACACCCATATCACGGTAGTATGGTAATGCATAATCTTTTTCACGATCAAGTGCAAATGCTGCGCCTACTTGTGCAGCTTCCTGTCCTTGACAAGAAATTACGAATGGAATTTTCCCTGCACGGTTTAACAACCACATACGTTCGTCAATTTTACGTGCAAGCAACATCGTACGATACATTTCTACTACTTGCTCATCACTTAAGCCAAGCTCTTCATGGCGCTTTTCTTTTACTTCTGCCATTTTCATAACCTCCTAAATCCACATTTTTATGCGTGTAACGCTTTTCCATCTACTGCTAATGCAGCTTCACCAATTGCTTCTGATAATGATGGATGCGGATGAATTGTATGTGCAACTTCCCAAGGTGTTGCATCAAGTACTCTTGCAAGACCCGCTTCAGAAATCATATCCGTTACATGTGGGCCAATCATATGAACACCGAGAATATCATTTGTTTCTTCATCAACTACAAGTTTCACAAAGCCATCTGATTCTCCATATACAAGTGCTTTTCCGATTGCACGGAATGAGAACTTACCTACTTTTAACTTATAGCCTTTTTCTTTTGCTTCCTGTTCTGTTAAACCAACAGAAGCTACTTCTGGACTACTGTATACACATTTCGATACCATAGAGTAATCGATTGGCATAACTTCTTTATCAGCAATATGTTCTACAGCAACAATACCTTCATGAGAAGCAACGTGCGCAAGTTGTAAACCGCCAATTACATCACCAATTGCATAAATATGTGATTCTTTCGTTTGATAAAACTCATTTGTTTGAATGTATCCTTTTTCCACAATGATATCTGTATTCTCTAAGCCGATATTTTGCGTATTGGCTTGTCTTCCTACAGATACAAGCATTTTTTCTGCCTTGAATTCTTTATTTTCACCATTGTGTTCGGCTTGAATTGCTACTCCATTATCTTTTACCAATGTTTCTGGTAATACTTTTGCACCTGTTACCACTTTAATTCCCTTTTTCTTCAAGAGACGTTGCATTTCTTTCGAAACATCTTGATCTTCAAGCGGTAAGACATGTTTTGCATATTCTAATACGGTAACTTCAACACCGAAATCAGCAAGCATAGATGCCCACTCAATTCCAATTACGCCACCACCAACAATGATAATTGATTCCGGAAGCGTTTCCATTTTTAGGGCATGATCCGATGACATTACGTATTCTCCATCTAGTTCTAACCCTGGTAAAGAGTTTGGACGAGAACCTGTTGCAATAAGCACATTTTTAGGAATCAACATTTCATTCTCTTCTCCACTTGCAAATTCAACCGAAATTGTTCCCGGCATTGGAGAGAAGATAGAAGGTCCAAGAATGCGGCCGATACCTTCAAACACATCAATTTTACCTTGCTTCATTAAATGCTGAACGCCTTTATGAAGCTGCGTTACAATCTTTTCTTTACGCTCTTGCACTTTAGCAAAGTTCAACTCTACATTGCTCGTTACAACGCCAAACTCTTCACTCTTTTTCGCCGTTGCATATACTTCAGCACTGCGCAGCAATGCTTTACTAGGAATACAACCTTTGTGTAAACAAGTGCCACCAAGATTATCTTTTTCAACAAGCGCTGTTTTTAGCCCTAATTGTGATGCACGAATAGCAGCAACATATCCGCCAGTACCGCCGCCAACGATGACTAAATCATATTCTTTTGCCATTATCTCAACCCCTAGCTACCGTTTCTTTTTCTCGTACAACATACTCTTTTGAAGCTTCTTCCTCACGTAATACACGAAGTGCCCCTTCTGCTAATGCTTGTAATTCATCTTCACCTGGATGCACAATCACATCAGCAATCCAATGAACGCGCTCCTTGATCTCATCAACAAGAATTTTGCTATATGCGAGTCCTCCTGTTAAAACGATTGCATCTATTTTCCCATGAAGAACCGCGCTAGCTCCGCCGATTTCTTTCGCAACTTGATATGCCATCGCTTTATAAATAAGTGTTGCCTCAGGATCACCTTTCTCAACCATGTTCTCAACTTTAATTGCATCGTTTGTACCAATAAGGCTTACTAATCCGCCTTGTCCAACAATCTTTTTCATCATTTCATCGCGGTAATACTCACCTGAGAAACACATTTCTATTAACTGTCCAACCGGCACTGTTCCAGCACGTTCTGGACTAAATGGACCTTCACCATTCAAACCATTATTTACATCAATAACTTTTCCTTGCTTATGAGCACCAACCGTTATCCCGCCACCCATGTGCGCAATTAATAGGTTTAAATCTTCATATTTACGACCAAGTTCCTCTGCAACTTTACGCGCCACAGCTTTTTGGTTTAACGCATGAAAAATACTTTTTCGCTCCATGCCAGAAATACCACTAATACGAGCAATTGGATCCATTTCATCAACAACAACTGGATCGACAATAAATGCTGGAATATTTAATCCTGAAGCGATTTCATACGCCAAAATACCTCCAAGATTTGAAGCGTGATGACCGCTATATCCATTTTTCAAATCTTCTAACATTGCTTCGTTCACTGTATACGTACCACCTTCAATGGGACGAAGTAATCCCCCGCGGCCGCAAACAGCGTTTAATTTCGAAATATTAATACCGTGAGAATGTAAAACCTCTAAAATTGTTTCTTTTCGAAATTCATATTGATCAATAATTCGTTTATATTTACCGATTTTATCCACATCATGACGAATGGTTTCTTCTAAAACGGGTCTTTCATTATCAAAAACACCTATTTTTGTGGATGTACTACCCGGATTAATAACAAGGATTCGATTTAAGGACAATGTTGCTACCTCCACCTATAAATTCAAAAGGAAGTGGAAACCTCGTAAGAGGTAACCACAGCTTTTGTAGAAGTTGTATATGATAGATTAGCGACGGCTAATAATGTCATGGCCGTTGCGTAAGAACGTGCTACGAGTATTTTTCAAGCTTGCAATACGCTCTTCAGCTAGACGATCTGCTGCAACATAAGTTGGTACACCATCACGTTTTGAAATCTCAATTACTTTTGCAATTGTGTCATAAATAGACTCTACACGTTTTAATGCACGTTCTCTATTGTATCCATATAATTCATCTGCTACGTTAATTACACCGCCTGCATTAATTACATAGTCTGGTGCATATACAATTCCCATTTCATGGATTGCGTCACCGTGACGATCTTCTTTTAATTGGTTATTTGCAGAACCTGCAATTACTTTTGCTTTAAGTTGTGGAATTGTTTCGTCATTTACTGTTGCACCTAATGCGCATGGTGCATAAATGTCACATTCTACACCGTAAATTTCATTTGGTTCAACTGCTGTTGCACCAAATTCTTCTACTGCACGTTGTACCGCCTCTTTATTAATATCTGTAACGATTAGTTGTGCACCTTCAGCGTGTAAATGTTTGCATAGGTGATATGCTACGTTACCAACACCTTGAACAGCAATTACTTTACCTTCTAGGCTGTCTGTACCAAATGCCTCTTTCGCTGCTGCTTTCATACCGCGGTAAACACCATAAGCAGTTACTGGAGATGGGTTACCAGAAGAACCGAATGAAGGTGAAATACCTGTTACAAAATCAGTTTCTTCGTGGATAATATCCATATCATCAACAGTTGTACCAACATCTTCTGCAGTAATATAACGCCCGTTTAAACCTTGGATGTAACGTCCTAATGCACGGAACATTGCTTCACTTTTATCTTTACGTGGATCGCCGATGATAACTGTTTTTGCACCACCTAGGTTTAAACCAGCTGCTGCGTTTTTATATGTCATCCCTTTTGCAAGACGCAATGCATCTTCAATCGCCGCTTCTTCAGAATCATATGTCCACATTCTTGTTCCACCAAGGGCTGGTCCAAGTGTTGTATCATGAATTGCAATGATTGCTTTTAATCCAGATTCTTTATCTTGACAAAATACTACTTGCTCATAATCATATTTTTCTAAGTATTCGAAGATTTCTAATGTCATTGTCATTTCCCCCTAATTGTTTTACCCTTTTGGTTTATTTAGAAGCAGTCGCAACTGCTAAAGCTAATGAATATACTTTTGTTTCTGCTGAATCTGCACGAGATGTTAAAACAATCGGTGCTTTTGCGCCAGCAATCATCGCTCCTACATTTGCATTTGCAAAATAGACAAGCGATTTATATAGCACGTTTCCAGCTTCAATCGTTGGGACGAGTAAAATGTCTGCCTTACCTGCTACATCACTTACTATGCCTTTGTGCTCTGCTGCAATTTGTGATACAGCATTATCTAAAGCAAGCGGTCCATCGACGATACAATCTTTAATTTGTCCACGACGATTCATTTGGGTTAACATCGCTGCATCGATTGTCGCCTGCATCGCTGGATTAATAACTTCCACCGCTGCAATCGGAGCCACTTTTGGCAATTCGATTCCTATTGCCCGGGCAACTTCAACAGTATTTTGTATAATAGCAGCTTTTTGCCCTACATCAGGTGCAATGTTCATCGCTGCATCTGTAACAAAGATAAAGCGATCGTAATTTGGAACTTCAAACGCTGCAACATGTGATAACACACTACCCTTGCGAAGTCCCCACTCTTTATTTAATACTGCTTTTAAAATACTTGCTGTTGGGATGTTCCCCTTCATAAGTACGTCTGCTTCACCATTTCTTACAGCTTTAACAGAAAGTTCCGAGGCCTCAGCACTTGATGATGCCGCAATCACTTGAACGTGTTCTGAAACTTGTAAGTCATGCTCTTGTAGCATACCCATAATTTTTTCTTGATTTCCATATAGACGAAATTGAGCTAACTGTAATTGAATTGCCTTAGCAACTGCTTCAATTACTTCATGATCTTCAGCCACTGCTACAGCCACAGTTTTTTTAGGCTGCCCTGCTGCTTGATCAATTAAGTGTTTTAACTTCATATCTTGTAATCAACCCTTTCCGTCGTCCCTCGTCTATTTAATAAGCAAATATCGTGCCAACTTTTCAAATTGGTCATACCAATTATGAAAACGCATACAAAATACAGTGAAATCAGTACTTTAGAAAATTACATAATATTCTGTCTTAAATTGTTGTTTTTTGCGTACCATGCAATAAATTGCACAGTACGCAATTTATTGCATGCTATTTTTTGCATGGTCATACTTTTCTAACTTGTAATATAAATTTCGAACTGAGATTCCTAACACTTTCGCTGTCTTTGTTTTATTCCCACCAAACTTCTCTAAATATTCATGTATGATGTTCCCTTCAAACTCCGTAACCAAATGTTCAAGGGGCTTTTCTTCTAATTCCGGCAATAAATTATTTCCTTTTAATTCCACTTGGTCTTCCTTATGCAAAGAAGGCAAATGATGTACATCAATATACATCTCATTATAGTTCATAAAAATAATCGCCCGTCCCAAAATATTCTCAAGCTCTCTGACATTCCCCGGCCAATCATACGATCGCAAATATTCAATAGCCGATTCTGTTAACCCTTCTACATTCCGGCCATAATCTTGATTAATTTTTTGAATCAATCGTTCTGATATAGCTGGAATATCTGCCTTTCGCTGACGAAGAGACGGAATTTGAATTGGAATTTTATTTAGGCGATAATATAAATCTTCTCTGAATTCACCTTCCAAAATTGCTTTTTCTAAATTTACATGCGTCGCTGCAATCACCCGAACATTAATAGGAATTGGTTTTGTTCCTCCAACTTTTACAATTTCTTTTTCCTGCAAAACGCGCAATAATTTCGCTTGCGTATTCGCAGACAGTTCCCCAATCTCATCTAAAAAAACACTCCCATTATTTGCTTCTTCAAAGAAACCTCTTTTACCGCCTCTTTTCGCACCAGAAAAAGCTCCTTCTTCGTAACCAAATAATTCACTTTCCAATAAAGTTTCCGAGATAGCAGCACAGTTTACACGAACAAACTTATTGTATTTCCGATTACTCCCGTTATGAATAGCGTGCGCAAATAACTCTTTACCAGTCCCTGACTCCCCGCGAAGTAATACGGTTGCTGGTGTGTTTGCTCCCAGCTTTGCTTGCTCTATTGCAGCCATCGTTTCATCAGACGTTCCTACAATATCCTCAAAAGAATATTTCGCTTCTAGCGTCCGAATAATTTGTCTTGCCCGGTTTAATTCATGCGTTAATTTTTGAATTTCGGATACGTCACGAATAACACCAACGCTACCTTTCAATATACCATCAACAATAACCGGTGCGACATTTACAATGACATCTCGTTTTTTCTGACCAATTTTCATATGAATCCCTCGTACCGCCCTACGCGTCCGAAGTACTTTCATATGCATACTTTCCCCCTCTACAATATCAGTCGTTGCAGGTTTTCCAATTATGTCATCCTCTGTAAGGCCTGTTAACTTTGTATAAGCAGGGTTGATGACAAGACCTCTTCCTTTCTCATCTACAACAGAAATCGCTTCCTCAGATGAATAAATAATCGCTTCCAATAAGGTTTGAATTTCTTTTAAATCTGTAACTTCTTCCGCTAAATCTACAACTTCTGTAATATCTTTAAAAATTGCAAATGCCCCTTGCACCTCTCCATCTTCTTTTAAAATAGGAATACGCGTTGTAATAATCTTCTTTTCATTTCCTAACGTCAATTCATGATTTACTTCTATTTGTTTCGTTCGTATAATACGAAGTAACTTACTAGTCGGAATTACTTCTAAAATATATTTCCCAGTCGCTTCTTTCGCTTTATAACCCGTTATACGTTCTGCACTTTTGTTAAATAATTTCACATAACCTTCTGAATCAATGACAATCATTCCATCATGAGTAGAATTTAAAATCAAATTTCCTTGCTGCGTTTGGCCTTTCAGTTTTTCAATTAAATCCTCTTTCTCATGTGCCAACTTCGTAACGATCTTCGCAACATCCCCTGGTATAAGGAGTGTATTTTCTTGCTTTTTTGCGAATAAAACCTTATGTAAATGGTAATCACCACTCATATCAAAAATTACATCCACATCCACTGTAAGAAAAGAATCTAAATCTTCTCCAACTGCAATACCTTGTTCTTGCGCAATCTGTAATCCTTTTGCATTCGGATTTATATCGATAACCCCAACGACTTTAAATATATTCGAATTTTGCAGCAAACCAAGAATCGTACTTCCGCCTTCGCCCGCTCCAATAATTAATACTTTTTGTTTCACACATCCCACTTCCTCTCGAAGTATCTCTGCAAGATTTTTCACACCTTTATCTTACTCGTTCAGCAATCACTTGACAAATCCCCTTTCTATATAACATCATTTGATATATACAAAATTATCTGAAAAGGAGCGTTATCTATGCAGCGTTACCTTGCTCTTCTATTAGCACTCATCCCCATCTCATTAGCAGTGCTAGGTATAAAATTGATGAGAGATACTGTATTTGGTATTCTTTTATCTCCAATCCCTGTATTATGGTTACAATTTTTAATAGGTGTATTCTGCTTTGCAATCGGTTTTTATATCTTTGGAGGCTTTGTTGTACATCGTGATCGTAAACGAAACAAAGTACAAGCTCGTTTCAGAAGATAAAAGAACATAAAAATGAGACCCTTCTAGTGAAAGGTCTCATTTTTTCGCTTGTAATAACACTCTCGCTGTTTCTGGATAATCAGTAATAATCGCCGATATGTTCATATCAAAATACTTACGCATAACCGTTTCATCATTAATTGTATAAGGCCGCACTTCAACTCCGCTCTCCATTGTTAATTCAGCTATTGCATCCTGAAGATAACGATAGTTCGGATGAATCGCAGTAGCCCCCATTTTTCGCGCATACGCCCACGGGCTATGTAAACCTTCTCGATACAAAATGGCCGTTTGAATATCCGGAGCCATCATATGACATCTTTTCATACTGTAATGATTAAAAGAAGAAAAAATAACTCGATCTTCTAGGCCAAACTTTCGTATAAGTGTTATAACTTCTTCTTCTAAACCACAATATGGAATTTTATTATTTTTAAATTCAATATTGAGCAACAAATAATTCGATTTTAGCCATTCTAGCACTTCTTCTAATAAAGGAATTTTGCAAAAACCTACCTTTTCCGAAAACTGGTGACTCGCATCCAATTTTCGCAAATCTTCATATAAGTAATTACGAACGGCACCTTTTCCATTCGTTGTACGATTGACAGTTTCATCATGAATCACAACAACTTTTTTATCCTTCGTAAATTGAACATCTAATTCTATCCCGTCTGCCTGAAACGATTCCGCAGCTTTAAATGAAATCATTGTATTTTCTGGATACGCCCCCGCCGCACCGCGGTGCGCGAATATAAGAGTCATCCTCACTCCCCCAATCTTATGCTATACTATACGAAAAAGGAGGTACTTCTATGAAACCATTACAAATTTCTCCGGATACTGCAATTCGTTTATCAAAAGCTCTAGGTGTTCCACTTGAGCAAATTATGCATATGCCGCAGCACATTTTAGTTCAAAAGTTAGTTGAGCTAGAAAAACAAAATAAAGATGAAGATGAAGAATAATCCAGTCCTGTTTTGCAGGACTGTTTATTTTCTCTATTCACCATATTTCCACCCATATATATATCATAATATCATAAGCAGATTCTTACATAAACTTCAGAAATATATTTATCCCACTATTCGCGGGCAGTAAGACCCCCATCTCAAAATTTATTGACCTTCCTTCTTTATACAGTATTTTATAAGAAAATTTTACTGTGCCAAATATTTGAATTTACTAAACAGGTAGAATGAATATGGTCAGTTATCTAATTGAACATAAAATTGTTACATAAATATTGAGAAATATGTAAATTTAATTTCTTTACATCTTATTCTTGCTATTATTTATAAGAATATTCAAAAAATGATAGAGGATTTCATGAACGTTCAAATGAAGGGGAATGAACAGGTTACAAAGTTGCTAAATGACTGGTATCAATCTATGTTGTCACAACAAAATATACAGGCAACCAAGTTAAAACAAGAAATAGAAGATAGACTTTCCAATATCAAGGAAGATGAACATTTATCATTATATTATTCGTTACTAGATTTTAGATATAAAGTATTAACAGATGGACTTAACATCACAAAAGATAACTTCGATAAAATTAATTCCTTCAAAATACCTAATAACAGCTTTCTTTCTTATTATTACCACTTCTTCAAAGCAGTTCACAGCACAATTCTTGCAGACTACAATGAAGCGAGAGAACATTTTGAAAAAGCAGAAAAGCTATTAATGTATGTTGTATCCAACGAATTAGAGGAAGCGGAGTTTAATTATCGTTTGGCTTCGTTCTATTATCAAGTTTACAAACCACTTTTAGCAATTGACCACATACGAATGGCAAAAGATATATTTTCTAAACATGCGGGCTACGAAATCAATGTAGCTTTATGTGATAACATTTTCGGGCTATCTTGTATAGATTTAAGACAATTTGAACAAGCCGAAGAAAGCTTTAACACTGCTATAGATAGCCTAAACAAGAAAAATGAAAAAACATTACTACTACGTGTTAGAAATAACATCGGATTAATGTATGCGAATCAAAATCTTTCATCTTTAGCAATTCGTCACTTATCAGAAGTTACGGAAAATATGCCAAACCATTTTAAAGCTTTATATTTACAAGCTGATGAAAATATAAAATTAGGTGAAATGGAAATCGCATCTCAATTAATCGAAAAAGGCTTAAATATCTGTAACGAGTTAGAAAACAAAGAGTATCAATATCGCTTTAAGATTTCAGAAAAACCAAACAAGTCATCCGATACTCTAGAATTAGAAACTGCTATATTGGCAAGATTTTCATACTTTAGGAAAGAAGAACTATGGGATTGTATTGAGGAATACACCGAACGACTATCAAATAAATTTTATGCTGAGGAAAACCATTTAAAATCAAGCAAATATTTCTACATGAGTAATGAAGCGAGAAAAAAATTATTAGCTAAAGGGGCGTTAAAGTAATGAAAAAGATTGGATTAACAATAACAGGATTAGCATTAGCTGGAATTATGACTTTTGGTGTTAGCAACAACCCAGGATTTTCGTCATTGAACAAAGGTGACACACCTGCACCTCAAAGACCTGATTTAGCATTAAATATAGGTGATACACCTGCACCTGCCGATAATGGAGGCGATACACCCGCACCTGCTTATGACCATGGACAACCTTGGGGCTTAGCTGACGGAAACACTGGTGCAAGTATTGGAGACCACGGTGGTATTGTAGCACAAGATACTCACGCGGATTTGAGATGAATTAAAGATACAAGTTGTAAAAAGTTATTTAAATGGTGAAGGTAGCCAAACAGCTATAGCTAAGAAATATA